>NZ_JBAWAC010000148.1:0-8718 GCF_049589095.1 Haladaptatus sp.
CAGTGATACACCGGAAAATATCCGATTTTCCGGGCCGACGACTGAGCGGAGCGTAGGGAAGTGAGGGAGGAGTGCTTTTGATCCAGCTTTTGCTGGGAGATCAGCGAGGCCAGCGCTGATTCGGCGCTGGCCTTCGACTGAAGCAAAAGGTGGGCGTTAGAAGTGCTCGTTCTCGCCCGGCGTGTTCAGTTTTCCGCCGCGGCCACCCTCCGAGCGGTCGATGCCCATGACGCTCTCGGCTTGATCCGTCTGCCATTGGCTGGTTCCGTCGTCGGCGATGCGGACGGTCACGTCGTCAACCTCGTCGAACTTCTTCAGGAGTTCGACCTCGATGTTCTGGGACGTGATGGGGGTGATGGAGCACCCGCCGCAGGCCCCGCCGAGTTCGATAACGACCTCGCCGGATTCCGGGTCGGCCTTTCTGACCGCGCTCGTCCCGCCGTGCATCTGGATGATGGGCATCTGGGCTGTCAGCCAGCGTTCGACCCGCGATTCGAGGTCGTCCTCGGACCCCGCCGATTCGGTCGCGCCCTGTTCACTCATACACACCCATAGGAACTCGAAGTATGGTAAGCTTGGGGTTCGAGTCGGCGATTATGGGCCGAATCATTCCCGAAAAATCACGCGGATTGTCGACCTTCACTCGTCCGGATTCAGTCCTCGTTCCTCCGTCTACGCGCCCAGAGAGAGAATCCGAGAACGGAAAGGCCAGCGACGCCAACTCCGAAGCCGGGTTGGCCCGTCGTCGCGGCGACGTCGTCCGTCTGCTCGCCGGTTGCCGTCGTTGTCGCGGTGTTCCCGTTCGTGAGCGGTGGCGAGGATTTCTGTTCTCCCGTGTAATTTGGGAAGATGTAGACGCCGCCTCTGCCGTCGCCGTCCCCTCCCATACTCCCGCCGACGAATACGGTATCGGAGACGTACTCGGCGCTCCAGAAGGCGGTCTCGTTCGGCTTGCGCCACCAAACGAGTTCCTCGGGGTTCGACGGATCGCTCACGTCGAACACCTTCACGCCGCCGTTGTACCACGAAGTGTAGAGTCGGTCGCCGACGAAGTCGAAGTTGTGCGAGGTCGTCCACTGACCGGACGAACTGACTTTCCCGCATTCGTGGCAACCGTGTGCCGAGGCGACGCCGACCGGCGAGAGCGCGGCGACGATGGACGACAGGGGGGAAACGTCGTAACTCGGGTCGGCCGTTTTCGGCGGCTCGATGGTGGTGAGCTTTCGCGGACGTTCGATTGTCGAAATGTCCCAGAGGTCGATGCCGCCGGGTCCGGTTCGCTTCGGGCCATCGGTATCCCACGCCTCCTTGTTACAGGCGAGCAGGCTCGCATCCTCGTTCGTCATCACGAAGTGGGCGTTCCCCGGTAGGCCGACCACGGCATCCCGCTCGTCGGACGATGGGATTTCCGTGAGCTTCTCCAGCGGTCGCCCGCCGAAGTGCGCGACGTGTGTCGGATGCTTCGGATTCGACACGTCCACGACCCAAATTCCGGCATCCCATTGTGCGAGGTACGCCCGGCCGTCGTGCACCCACACGTCGTGGAGCGTGCGCACCCACGAATCGACCCCCGACCACTTCGAGTCGTACTCGACCATCGACCACCGGCCCACTTCCTTCGGCTCGTCGTTCGACACGTCCATCAACACGAGGGGGTTACCGTCTCCGTTGTTACCCGTAAGATACGCGATGTCGTCCGTGAGGAAGGCGTTGTGAATCGGAAACGTCGTCTCGTGGAACGCGACGCGCTTCGGTTTCGATGGGTCGCTCACGTCGTACAGCAGGATTCCGTGCACCTCGTCGCTCTCAACCGGGTTCGCCGGGCCGACGACCAGCAGTCGATCGCCGTCCACCGTCACGTCCCAAATCTCGGTCAGCGGCCCGCCGTCGTGTTCCTCCAGCAGACCGCGCCGTTCGGCCAGTACGTGCGGATTTTCCGGATTCCGGATATCGACCGTCACGAACCCGTCAGTCGCCGCGACGAACGCGGTGTTTCCGTCGTCCCCGACGACCGTCTCCTTGGCATCCTCGATGGACACGTGTCCCAGTGGTTGGTACGAGTCGCTCGCCGAATTGGCCCCGATACCCCCCGTCGAGAATAGACACGCAGCGCTTCCCCCCACGGCGGCCGTGCGAAGAAAGTCTCGCCGATGCATGCCCGTTAATCGGTCGGCAGAAGGATAAAAGCGCGGACGACGCGAATCGTTTTTCCCGTTTCCCGACGCGAGGTATGGTATGGGAATCGGCGACCTACGGGAAGTCACGGTGGGTGACTGTTCCGACTTGTA
The DNA here is from genome assembly GCF_049589095.1 of Haladaptatus sp. Lineage (NCBI taxonomy): Archaea > Methanobacteriati > Methanobacteriota > Halobacteria > Halobacteriales > Haladaptataceae > Haladaptatus > Haladaptatus sp. The sequence goes on from NZ_JBAWAC010000148.1 coordinate 2,289, forward strand.
CTATCTGGACACGGGAATGTACGACACGGAGGCCTACGGTGCGGTGTACATCCTCGACACCGAGCGCCCGGCAATCGTGGAGACGGGTATCGGAACGGGTTACGAACGGATCCTCGACGCGCTCGACGAGTTGGATATCGAGCGGGAGGACGTGGCGGTCATCGCACCGACACACGTACATCTGGACCACGCGGGCGGTGCGGGCTTCCTCGCGGAAGCGTGTCCGAATGCGGACGTGTACGTCCACGAAATCGGTGCACGCCACCTCGTGAATCCCGAGTATCTGGTAAAGGGAACGAAAGCGGCCGTCGGCGACCAGTGGCAGTTCTACGCCGAACCAAAACCGGTACCGGAAGACCGCGTCGTGGAAGTGACGGAGGGCGACAGTATCGACTGTGGCAGTCACGACCTGGAAGTGTTCTACGCGCCGGGCCACGCGCCACACCAGGTCATCTTCTACGACGAGGCGAACGATGCGGTGTTCACCGCCGATTCGGCCGGGATTTGGGTGCCGAGCATCGGTGAGGTTCGGGAAACCTCGCCACCGACGGATTTCGATCTGGACCAGTGTTTGGACGACGTGGAGACGATCCGTGATATTTCCCCGAGCACGCTCCTCTACACCCATTTCGGGCCGCGGGAGTACTCCGACGAGGCGATGGACGAGTACGGCGAAGTCCTCTCACAGTGGGTCGCAGCGGTCGAAGCCCAACGTGCCGCCACGGACGACGACGAGGAAATCATCGAGACCCTTATCGACCGACAGGAAATGGACGAGGTTTGGGGAGAGACGAAGGCTCACGAGGAAACGAAATTGAACACCCGCGGCGTTCTCCATTATCTCGACACGCACGAAGGGCTGTGAAACAGGAGAAGCCGCACAAACTTCCATAAACTTTCGTATCGTTTTATACTACCTTAATGGGGGTGAACACACAAGTGGTTGGTATGGAGTGGCGTGACGCCGAGAAAGAGTTTACCGACCCCGTCATCGAGCGGACGACGCTGTCCCGAATGTTCGAGGACAGCGCCGAACGACACGAAAATCGTCCCGCACAGCAGTACAAGGGCGGTATCTACCGTCGCTCACTGACCGAAACCGTGCTCCCGGCGGCACCGGACGGCGAGTTTCGGTCGATTTCGTACCCGAAGATGCGCGATATCGTCCGGAACCTCGCCGCCGGATTCTGCGACCTCGGCGTCGAAGCGGACGACAGAGTCGGGATTTTTTCGGACACGCGAATGGAGTGGGCACAGACTGACTTCGCGTTGCTCGCCGCAGGCGCTGTCGTGACGACGGTGTACAGGAGTTCCTCCGTTTCACAGGTCGAATACCTCCTCGGAGACCCCGAAGCCACGGGCGTCGTCGTCGAAAACGAAAGCTTGCTGGAGCGAGTGTTCGAGGCTGAGGACGCGTTGGACCTCGAATTCATCGTCGTGATGGACTCGCTCTCGCGGGAATACGACCGCGACAACATCTACACCCTCGCCGAGGTACACGACCGGGGAGAGGCGGCCTTCGACCTCGACGAGTACGAATCGTGGCTCGACGCTCGCGACCCCGACGACCTCGCCACGCTCATCTACACCAGCGGGACGACGGGCCGACCCAAAGGCGTGAAGCTCACCCACTGGAACTTCCGGTCGAACGTCAACCAATGTTATCGTCGGTTCGGACCGCGCCCCGACAAGGAATGTCCCGTCATCGACGAGTATTCGAAAGCCGTCTCGTTCCTCCCGCTTGCACACGTCTTCGAGCGGACTGCCGGTCACTTCATGCTGTTCGCCGCCGGTGCGTGCATCGCCTACGCGGAAAGCCCGGATACGCTACAGGACGACTTCCAAACGGTGAAACCGACCACCGGAACCAGCGTCCCGCGCGTCTACGAGCGGATCTACGATGCGATTCGCGCACAGGCCGACGAGAGCGACTTCAGCCGCCGCGTGTTCGACTGGGCGACGGACGTCGGCGTTGCGTACCACGAGACGGACTCCCCGAGTCTGGGTCTCCGCGCACAGAAAATTCTCGCGGACAAACTCGTCTTCGACAAGGTAAAGGAGGGCCTTGGCGGCAACATCGACTTCTTCATCAGCGGCGGTGGCAGTCTGTCGGCCGATTTGTGTGCGCTCTATCACGGCATGGGACTGCCGATTCTCGAAGGCTACGGACTCACGGAAACCTCGCCCGTCATCTGCGTCAACCCACCCGAAGCGCCGAAAATCGGCACCATCGGCTATCCCGTCGTGGACGTCGAGGTCCGGGTCGACGAATCGATCGTCGGGGAGAACTTCTCGGAAGCGGCAGGAGACGTCGGCGAACTGCTCGTCAAGGGTCCGAACGTCACCGATGGTTACTGGAACAAACCCGAGGAAACCGAACGCGCCTTCACGGAGGATGGCTGGTTCCGAACCGGCGACATCGTCGAAATCCGGCCGGACGGCTACATCGCGTTCCGCGAACGCGCCAAGGAGTTGCTCGTTCTTTCGACCGGCAAGAACGTCCCACCAGGTCCCATCGAGGATGCCTTCGCCGCCAGCGAAATCGTCGAACAGTGCATGGTCATGGGCGACGGCCGGAAGTTCGTCAGCGCGCTCATCGTCCCCAACGTCGAGAAGGTCCGTGAGCGGGCCGCCCGCGAAGGGATTTCCCTCCCGGACGACGACCGTGAGCTCTGTCGGAACGATACGGTCTCCAACTGGATCGAAGACGAAATCGAGCGGATCAACCCCCGGTTCGAATCGTACGAGCAAATCAAGCAGTTCCGCCTCGTCCCCATCGAATTCACCGAGGACAACGACCTGCTCACCCCCACGATGAAGAAAAAGCGTCGCAACATCCGCTCACGCTTCTCCGACGACATCGATTCGATTTACATGGAGTGAGCGGATCACTTCGCATCGAATGTAATAGTATAAACACGTTCCGTTGAACGGTTCCTTTTTACCTCGTCCCTTCCACACCATGAACAATGACCAACGGCCCCGAGAAGGAGCCACCTGCGGATCGCAAATCCCCGGTCGGAAAACCAGTCGTCCGTGGAGACGTGTCGGTTACCGGCGCGCACGCACGGGAAGCCAAAGCGTTCGACCCCGACGACCCCGAGAGCGTCGAAGAAGCCGCGCTAACGGTCCGTGCGTTCGCGGAGGGGAGCCCGGGGCGAGAGGACAACGTCTACATGTTGCGTGGGGCAGCGGCCTGTGCAGCGCTCGTCCGAGGAGTTGGCTCCTACAAGGGTGCCGCAAAGCGGGCGGGAGGGGAGACGACAGTCGCGTTCATCAGAAAGTGGGCACGGGTGCACGACCTGCCGCGTTCGATCCGACGCCACGTCGCGATGGGGCACATCGCACCGACGGCGGCGAAACACATCGCCCGCGTGGACGGCGACGCTCGCTATCAACTGGCGTGGGCGATTCTCGACAACTCGTTGACCGTACGTGAAGTGCGCGCCATCGTCAGCGACATCAACGACGGGACCACACCCGAACGCGCGCTACGAGCCCACGGCGTGACCTTGGGGGAAGTCACACTCTCGCTCCCGGCCGACCTGTACCGCGAGCTCCGACGGGAAGCCGCACTCGCGGGCGAAGAACCGGAACAGGTCGTCGCTCGGGCGCTCGAAAAGGAATTGGAGTAACCGAATCCCGGCCTCAGCCGAGGAACGTTCGAGCCGTCCCCGTCAACACGGTTCCTGCAGTAACCACGTCCGGCCAGTGAACCGTCTCGTTCGGGAAGTGGGCCTGTTCGATCGTCCCCGGTCCGAAGAGAACGGTCGGAATCCCCGCGGCGACGTAATGGCGCGAGTCCGCACCGTAGGTCTCGCCGCGAAGCGTCGTGTCGAGACCCGAATCGTCCATCGCCGATTGGAGCGCGCCGACGATGGGTTCGTCCGCGTCCGTCTCCGCGGACTCGAACTGGATCGAAAACCGCTCGAACGTGGGGGGATGCTCGCGAAGCCAGTCGTTCTCCTCGACGACATCCGCGAGGCGCTCTTCGTACATCGCTTCTACTTCGTCCACCGTTTCACCCGGCGCGACGCCGAACCGCATCTCCGCGGTGAGCGTCGCGGGAACCGACGACGACCACGTACCGGCCTCGACGGTACCGATGACGATGGGCCACGAGATGGGGAATTCGTCGTACAGCGGATGCGTGACGGACTCGTTCCGCTCCGCTTCGAGCTCGGAGAACGCGTGTGAAATCGCCTCGAAGTGCGGGAGGACGTTTTCGCCGCGCCACCGCGTCGCCGCGTGGGCGGATCGTCCCTCGATGTGGAGTTGTTTCATCACCGTTCCCTCAACGGCAGTGACAGGCGTGAGATCCGTCGGTTCCGCGACGATGGCCGCATCGCGTTCGAACGGATACGGGTTCGACAGCGCGGCGGCCGCCGCGCCCAAGCCGCCCTCCTCCTCTCCGACGACGCTCTCGACGACGAGACGGCCGTTCAAGTCCTCGGCATGGTCCACGAGGTGTTTCGCAGCGAAGACGCAGGCCGCGACCCCGGACTTCATGTCCACCGCGCCGCGCGCGGTGAGGTCATCGCCATCCCACGTCGGCTCGAACGGGTCAGTCTCCCACGATTCGTTGGCGACCGGAACCACGTCCATGTGGCCGTTCAGGACGAGCGTCGGCCCGTCGTCCGGATTACCGAACTCCAACACGCCCGCGACGCTCGGGCGCTCCGCGAGGCTCGGCCCGTCGGCACTCGCCTCGGTGTGTTCGATTTCGACGGGGTCGTCGGGAAACGACGGGTGTTCCGCCAGTTCCTCGGCATGCGCCGTCCATTCGTACGTCTCGAAGCCCATCTCGGAAAGGCGGTCGAGGAGCCATTCCTGTGCGGGGCCTTCCTTTCCACCGGTCGTGTCGAACGAACAGAGCTGGTGGACGAAATCACGCAACTCGTCCCCCTGTTCAGTCTCGAACGAGGTCATGATTTGACAGTCGGTACCGGGGGAGAAAACTGTACGCACCCCGGAGATGGATGCGGAATCCGGATCAGAATGGCAAACGTTTAAACGTCGCAACTCGCAAGAGGAAATGAGGGCTGGTAGCTCAGTTAGGCAGAGCGTCTGGCTTTTAACCAGACGGCCAGGGGTTCAAATCCCTTCCAGCCCGTTTTTGCGACGAACCACGGTGAGAAGTGAAACGGCCATCGAGGTTTGAATCAGACCGAGGTTCTGCGCCGTGCGCAGGTTCTCGGGTGGGGTTCAAATCCCTTCCAGCCTGTGAGGAACGAACGTGACGAGCGAAGCGGCCAGCGAGATATGACTCGGAAGACGCAGTTCGTGAGCACTAACGAGGCGCTTCGTGCCTCGATGCGAGATGCCGCGAGCACGGAAGCGAACGAACCAAGCGTCGTTCTGGCCAAAATTCGCCGAAACGATTCGGCGAACGTCGCGTAGCGCGCGTTCTCCGAGCGTGACTGGTTCTCAAAACGGCCGGCCGACATCGTTCAGTAGATATTATAAGTCGTCCGAACACAGAACACGGATATGAACCGCTATATCGAAGATCCACTCGAACCACTCGGCGTCGTGTTCGGGATTCTGCTCGTACTCATCGGAATCGGAACGCTCGTCGGGATGCCGTGGGCGCACAAATCGGGCAGTGCCCTGCTAATGCTCGGGCAGATAGTTGGCGCGATCGCCGCGATCGGTATCGGTGCAGCCCTCGCATGGGTTACCCGCACGTAGAACGACTGCGCTAGTTTCTATCGTTCATTCTTACTGACAGAGTAGACACTTCCATTCATAACGGAGAAGGATAGACAGTAGATATGAAATTCGGCATCATCAGTACCGCGAACATCGGTACGGAAACCGTCATCCCCGCGATTCAGGAGACCGAACACGAAGTCGTTGCCATCGCGTCGAGGAACCGCGCACGCGCACAGGAGGTCGCAGAGCAACTCGAAATACCACGAGCCTACGAGACATACGAGGAGCTGCTCGACGATGACGAGATAGAAGCCGTGTACAACCCGCTCCCCAACGCGCTCCACGCCGAATGGACGAAACGGGCCGCCGATCACGGCCTACACGTCCTCTGTGAAAAGCCGCTTGCAGTGGACGCCGCTGAAGCCCGAGAATTGGGTCGGTACTGCGACGAACGGGGAGTGACACTGATGGAAGCGTTCATGTACCGCTACCATCCCCGAACACGACGTGCAGCCGAGTTGTGTCGTGAGTTGGATATCCGGTCGGTAAAGGCCCGCTTCCAATTCGTACTGGACGAACCGAACGACGTCCGTTTCGACCCCGACCTCGCAGGAGGGAGCCTCATCGATGTCGGCAGTTACGCAGTCAACATCATTCGACTGTTCCTCGGGGAACCGGAGCAAGTGTACGCGACGACAACCACGATGGACAACGGTGTCGAAACGGAACTGACCGCGATCCTCGAATACGAAGACGGTGTGACAGCGGAGATATC
>NZ_JBAWAC010000149.1:0-2753 GCF_049589095.1 Haladaptatus sp.
GCGAATCAAGAGCAGTTTCTGACTCCGCAACCGAACAAGCTAAGCGTTTCTGTGGTGATATTATAGATAGCTACGGACATTCCTCGTATGACCGGATCGAAACTCTCTCGTCGGCGGTTCGTGCAAGTAGCCCTCGGAACGGGAGCGCTCGTCGGTCTCGCACGCGGGCAAACCGCGACGTTCGAACTCGGCGGACAGGTCTCCGGTTGGTTGGGACAGTCCCCGGAACCCCTCGCGGACAAGACGAATCCGACGATCCAGATGGTGGCCGGAAAGGACTACGTCATCGCGTGGGAGAACATGGACGGCAACTCCCACAACATTGCCATCGGTGACGGGAAAGGAAACATTCTCAAGCGAACCGAAGTCATCGAGACGAGAGGGGCGACCCAAACCCTCGAATTCACGGCGACCACGGAGATGGAGACCTACTTCTCGGAGTTCGACCCGGAGACGATGCGCGGCAACCTCATCGTGTTACGGTCGACGACCACGATGAACGGAACCGCAAACGGTACGACGGGGACGATGGGAGAGATGGGAACGTCATCCACGACGGGCGCATCGACATCGCCACCGTCCACGTCGTCACCCACAGCCTCGACCTCGCCATCGACGACAGAGACGACGACGGCATCCGGGGATACGAGTTCGTCCACGACGGACGGCGGCGGATTGCCGGGATTCGGATGGCTCGCCGCGCTCGGCGGCATCGCCGCGTTCAGCTATCTGCTTCGACGGAAGGAATAGAGGGCGTTTTTTTCGACCCTCGTTTCGACGAGGTGGACCGCGAAAAGTGAATTCACATCGGTAGGAACAACAGTCCGAGACTGATGATGACGCCGCTACCGAGCAGCACCAGCACACAGTAGCCCATGATGTCACGAACCGAGAGGCCGCTGATGGCGAGCAGTGGAATCGCCCAGAAGGGTTGGATCATGTTCGTCCACGCGTCGCCCCACGCGGCGGCCATGGCCACACGGGGGACGCTCGTGCCGCTCGAATGGGCGGCCTTCACGAGGGTTTCGCCGACGACTGCCCACTCGCCGCCGCCGCTGGGGACGAAGACGTTGACGATGCCCGCGGTGAGGAACGCGACCACGGGGAGCGTTCCGTCGGGCGAGACGTGGACCATTCCCTGTGCGATCTGCGTCGCGAGGCTGGCCGACCCCTCCGGCGCGTAGCCCATGATACCCATGATGCCCGCGTAGAAGGGGAATTGGAGGATGATCCCCCAAACGTTCTCGACGGCCTCCTTCATCGCGCCGATATACGCCGCCGGGGTGCCGTGAAGGACGACACCGAGGAAGAGGAACGTGAAGTTGACGATGTTCAGGTTGAGGTTGTTCCACGGCATCGTTCCGTCCACGATTCCGCGGACGAAGTAGCCGACGACGGCCAGCAATCCGACGAAGCCGATGGCGTACGCGACGAACGACGAATGTTCGATTCGCTCCGCGAGCGTCATCCCATCCGTCGTCGACGGTTGTGTCGTGACCGTTTCGCCGCCGTCGGTCGCCGTCTCGACCTGCTCGGGGTCGAGCGGGTGTTTTTTCGCCTCGTTCTGGGGGTACATCAGCAGGAACAACAACGGGAGGAAGACGAGGCCGACGAGGACGAAGATGACGATGTTGGCCACCGTGAAGATGGTCTGCCCCGTCGAAATCGTGGAGTTCAGGACGCCGCTTGCGAGGAGGAAGTTCCCCTTGTCCGCAGTCGAGTTGAGTACCAACGGGATCGATCCCGCGAGGCCGCCGTGCCAGACGATGAACCCGGAGTAAGCCCCCGCCACGATGATGGGGAAGTCGATGGTTCGGATCTCCTCCGCCACTTTTCGTGCGAAAATGGCACCCACGACGAGGCCGAGGCCCCAGTGGACGAACGAGGCGACGGCGGCCACGACCGGCACCAACGCGGCGGCGCTTCGTTCGCTCGACGGAACCGCCGCCATCCGTGAGAGAAAGCGGTCCACGACGGCGGACTGTGCGAGTGCATAGCCCGTCATCAGGATGAGCGTCATCTGCATCGCGAATTCGAGCAGTGCCCAGAATCCACCGTACCACCCGTCGAGAAGGATGTTCGTGCCGTGTTCCAACGGTCCGCCGCTCGATCCGACGAACACGAACGCGAACCCGTACGCGACGAACGTCAGAATGATCGCGAACAGAAACGCGTCCGGGAGGTAGCGTTCTACGAGCCGTGAACTGCCTTCGGCCATCCGTCTGATTACGTTTGCCATGATTGCGACTGAGAGTATCTAGCATCCCAGTATAAACGTTCGTCAGACGCTCGGTGGTGGACCGTCGGGGTCGGTCCGTGTTCACGGGAGACGATATCGTCCCTCGAATTGACGTCCGAAGATCCGGTATTCATTCGATTATAAACCCACCTGCTACTCGGAATCGTCGGGCTTTTGCGCTCACCGGGACGAGAGTCGGCATGCAGATTCTGGGCGATCTCGTTGTCCGTTCCCGACGAAGTGACGATCCGGCGCTTGGGGTTTCCGGCTCCGGAGGGTACGACTATCATCGCCTCTGTACGACGGCGTGGAAGACGGGGAACTTCTTCCGGCACCTCGGCGTGCGCGAGGGAGTGACGGTCGGCATCTGTGCAACACCCGCGGCGCAACCGATCCTCGGCTTCTTCGGTGCGGTTCTGCTCGGCGCGAGCGTGCGCTTCGACCCGCCGAGCGAAACCGACGCACGTGTACTGCTCGCGCCGACCGAGTGGGTTGGCGAGTACGAGCTTCCACC
>NZ_JBAWAC010000150.1:0-3485 GCF_049589095.1 Haladaptatus sp.
AATCGTTAGCGCAGTGTTATCAGTCGTCAACAGTCACATCCGTAATGGTCCCGAACGTCGGTTTCGGAAGCATAAAGGAAACGTTCGTCTCCCACTCGCCGGCCCACTTCAAGCGTGGCGACATGCGGCAGGCGTACGGGTGGACGGGCGCTATACTCACAGCAATAGCCACCGTTGGTGTACTGGCGCTCGCCCTCAGGGTGTTGTTGACGGGCTTGTTGGTCACGTTCGTCACGTCCGATATTCTCGTCGTCGTCGCGTTCAACGTCTGTGTGACCCTACTGGTTGGACGGTGGCTCACTGGCCAAGTCCGGATTCATCCGTTAGAACGGCGTCAACTGGGAGTCCAAGCAGTGAGTTTTCGGCCGGAAGTGTCTGAACAGCGGTACCGTCGGTCGAGGGAATCGTCTACGACTACCGACCGCCTGTGAACTACCCCGCCCTACACGCTTCGCACGGTGCGGACGGGGCTTCCTGTTTCCACGACGCGCTTTGCAGACACAACGGTGTCCGTAGGGAGCGCAGTCTCCACAGGCGTTGACGAATCGCAGAGCGATTCGTTCGCCAGCCAGAAATCGAAAATTTCTGGTGACGTTGATTCGGAGCATCCCGCTCCTATATCCGCTTTCTTCAACCCTCGAATGAGGATGTTCCACGCCGCATTCGTGTCTCTATCCGCTTCAAACCCGCACGACGGACACGAGTGTTCCCGAACCCATAGCGGTTTATCGGTCGAAACGCCACAGGATGCACACACCTTCGTAGTTCCTCGTGGGTTCACCGCAACGAAGTGCGTGCCTTCGCGTTCGCATTTGTACTCGAGCATCCGAAGGAACGTCCCCCATGATGCTCCCACTCGATTCCTACTGTTGTCGGGGAGTTCCATCAACCCTTTTGCATCCAAGTCTTCGACTGCTACAAGGTCGTACTCCCGAGCGTAGTAGTTCGATAACTTGTGCAAGAAGTCCCGGCGCTTCTGTTTCAGGTCGGCGTGACGTTCGGCCACGGCACGGCGCTGTTTCTCCCAATTGTTCGAACCGTGTTGCTTCCGCGAGAGTGTACGTTGGGCGCGTTCCAATCGCTCGCGTTTATTCGACAAGTCCAGCGATTCGACCGCTGTCCCATCGGTGTCGTGGGCGTACTTCAAGATACCCACGTCGATACCGACACACTTCTCGGGAGTATCCGGTTTTTTGGGAGCTTCGTCGGGTGTCTCGACACCGAGAATAGCGTACCACTTCCCGGTGGGTTCTTGCTTAATCGAGACGGTCTTAATGTCCACGTCGTCGGGCAAGTCGCGGTGGAGGGTGATAGGAATCTCACCGAGTTTCGAGAGCCATAGACGTGTCCGACCGCTCGTGTTCTTGAGCTTGAAGCCAGATTGACTGTAGGTGAAACTTCGGTATTCATCGGGTGCTTTCCACTTGAGTGTCCCAACACGGTACCCGTTGTCTTTGCGACCACGGAGGGTCGAGAGGTTATCGTACAGCCGCTGAACGACCTTTTGAAGCACTTTCGAGTGAACGTCTTTCAAGTCGTTCCACCACTTTTTGAGACTCGGTAGGAGTTTCTACTCGGAGTACGCCGACGTATCGTCGGTCCGATTGAGTCGGTGGAGAAAGTGGTTATAGACCTGTCTACAGGTATCGACCGTCCATGCTAACCGCTCTTCAATGTCGACGGTTGGATTGAGTCGATATCTGTAGTTGTAGTTCATCTACGAGTGCTCTTCGATGTGTTCGTCAAGTTTATCTTGGACGAATCGGGAGAGATTCAGGTAGTTCTCCTGAATCCATTCTTCTTGGTCGTCGCGGATAGAGATGTTCTTACGCGTTGCCACACAATAACATACACAACTTGAGTATGTATAAGTTATGTTTCTTTGGACCTGTGGGTCTGCAATAGAACTGTGTAGGAGAGACTATGACGACGTTGACGAGACGCGTTGCGTCTCGTTCGTACACAAGATCGAAGCTCTTGTGGACGCTGTATCCTCTCCCTACTCGTTCCCTTCGGTCGCTCCTTGAGGAAGGCCTTAGCGCCTGTAATTCAGGTAAAATCGATCGTTTCTATCCTTTTAGCAGTTCGCGCCGGTTATCGAATCGAACGCCGCCGGATCCTCCCAGAGTTCCCCGAGCGTCGCGGCCGCCAGGTATCGGGTTGGAGCGGCGACCCACTCGGTTGTAACGCTGTCGTCGGGAGCGGGAGCGGCCGCCTCGAACCACCACGCGACGTAGCGGCCGTCAGTGAGCTTTGCGGTCGGGTACATCTGCCCGTTCACGGCGACGTCCACACGGGAGTGTGCTTCGACTTCCGGGGCATCCTCCGGCGAATCCGCGACCAAGATCTCGATTTGGACGGTTCGTTCGGTCATATCGACGTCCCCCTGTCGCGGGATGTGTCCCGCTCGTGGACACGTACGACAGTCGTGAGTCCCATACGAAGCGCAACGACGGTCACGTACAAGAAGGTCAGTCAGGCGTGTGTCTGACGGAGACGATATCGAGAAACCCCAGTCGTCGACGAGTTCTCAATCCAACTGGATTGCCGTCGATTTCGACCGTTCGGCGATTTCCGCCGCCGTCAGTTCCCGTCCTGCCTCCTGTGCGAGATAGGTACCTTCCATGACGAGCATCGAGTTGAGCGCGATATCGCCCGTCGGAATCGGTACGTCGGCCGCACCGGTCAGCGTTCGAATCCAGTGGGAGAACTGGCCGATATCCCGTTCGAACTCGTACCCGCCCTCGCTTTCCAACAGTGCCTGTCGTGTCTCGTAATCGTTGATGTCCAGCGAAACCGTCGCCTCGTAGTCCGCAGTCGTCGTGTAGAACTCGAACGGGTCCAACTGGACACCGCCCTTCGTTCCCGCGACCTGACTCGGTTCGTCGGGGAGGAACATGTGCCACGCGGCGCGGACGGAGAGTACCGACCCGTCTTCGAGATGGGCGAAACCGAGACCGGCGTCCTCCACGTTGTACCCGGACGTCTCCAGCCGGTCGGAGTATGTCGGACGATTGTCGCCAATGAGGTCCGCCGAATACGCATCGCCGGTGTGCTCGAAGGTTGCGCCGCTCACCCGTTCTACGGGTGCGTTCCCGAGCAGATACAGCAGTTGGCCGATTTGATAGGTACCGATATCGATCATCGGACCGCCACCGGCGGACTCCTTCGAGACGAATCCGGGCGTACCGTACCCGTCCACGTACGGTCGTCCGCGTCGACGTGAGCGAACGGCCTTTCCGTAGTACACGTCGCCAAGCTTTCCATCGTCGATGAGTCGCTTTGCCGCGCGGGTTCGGTCGAGAAACAGGTTCTCGTTCTGCACGCCGAGGTGTTTTCCCGCCGCATCGGCCGCATTAGCGATCGCCTTGGCGTCGGTGTAAGTTGCCGCGAGCGGTTTCTCACAGAAGACGTGACACCCGGCCTCGAAGGCGGCAATCGCGACCGGCGGGTGGAGGTTGTTGTGCACGCAGACGCTCACGGCG
>NZ_JBAWAC010000151.1:0-1656 GCF_049589095.1 Haladaptatus sp.
TCATCGCGAAGGTCAGGTCGCGACCGAATGCGGCCATGAACGCGATGACCAGCACGAGGAACGGAATCGCGTACAGGGTCTCCGCGAACCGCATCAGTACGTCGTCGGTCCATCCGCCGTGGTAGCCCGCGACCGCGCCGAGGAGCGTTCCGCAGATGAGCCCGAAGCCGGTCGAGACGATGCCGACCTGCATGGCGATGCGCGAACCGTAGACGAGTCGAACGAGGATGTCCCGGCCGCGGTGGTCCGTCCCGAGCGGGTACTGTGCCAGCCCCTTCCCGAAGACGTTGCTCGTTCCCATCGGGGGACGCAGAATCTTGGCGCTCGTCGGGTCGTTGAGCGGGTTGTGCCAGAAGCTGCTCACGATGGCGTAGTTGAACAGCTTCGCGTCGATCCACGCGAACGCCGCGAGAAACAGGATGAACCCGATGATGTAGAGGCCGATCCTCGCGGTGGTGTCCCGTCGAACCTGTTCGACCGTGTACCGCCAGCCGACGCGGGCCTCGACTTTCGTCTCGCTCTCTTGCTCCTCGGTTCGCTGTGTTGTGCGGATGTTTTCCGTGCTTGTTTCTCCAGTTGCCATGTCAGTCCACCTCGTCGTAACTCACTCGTGGGTCGATGTACGCGTAGGAGATGTCGGTGAGAACGACACCGACGACGAACGTCAAACCGAAGAAGATCGTCGTCCCCATGATCAGCGGATAATCCTGATTGTTGACCGCCGTGATAATGAGCCGCCCCATTCCATTGATGTTGAACACCGTCTCGGTCAGCACCGCCCCGCCGAGCGCGGAGGTAAGCTGTAGCCCGACAACCGTGATGACCGGCAGTTGGGCGTTCCGAAACGCGTGTTTCCGGACGATTTTGCCCTCCGCGACGCCGTAGGCGCGCGCCAACTTCACGTACTCCTGTTGGAGCACTTCGAGCATCGAGGAGCGCTCGATACGCATGACTGCGGCCATCTGGAGCGTTCCGAGCGTTATCGCCGGGAGCAACAGATGCGTGCACGTCTGCCAGAGCACGTCCAGACGTGAGGACGCGTGTTCGACCGAACTCGGGTTCGCCCATGGAAGGACGAGACCCGTCGCAGGTAACCATTTCAGATAGTAGGCGAAGACGATGATGAGCATCAGGCCGATCCAGAAGTCAGGCGTGCTGACGCCGATGAGTGCGGCGATACGCGTGGCGTGATCGGTCGGCTGGTTGCGTCGATTCGCGGAGATGATGCCGAGCGGAATCGCCACGACCAGCGCGAAGATGAAGCTCGACAGCATGAGCAGAAGCGTCACCGGAAGCCGCTGCATTATCTTCGTCGTCACCGGAGTTCGGTAGTAGATGCTCTCGCCGAGGTTCCCCTGTGCGACGGAGGTGAGGTAGTTGACGTAACGCACCGGAAGCGGCTGGTTCAATCCGTACTGGGCGCGTATCTGGTCGACCATCTCGGCGCTCGGCGATGGCCCGAGCATGATCTGAACGGGGTCGCCCGGAATCGCGTTCGTCAAAAGGAACGTGATCGTCACGATGCCGAGCAGTACCGGAATGGCCTGTAGTAAGCGTCGAATCGTATAGCGAAGAATTCCCATGTGTATTGTCGTTGAATCGTATCGAAAGGGGGTGTCGCGTTACTGCTTCCCGATGGAAGCGTTGGTGTACTGC
>NZ_JBAWAC010000152.1:0-5275 GCF_049589095.1 Haladaptatus sp.
CCTCATCGCCGCGCACGAAATCGCGGGAAAAGTCGAACCGCTCGGCGTCGGCTTGTTCCTTCACGGCGAACTCCAGTCGCTCGTGCCGCAAGGGCGACAGCGGGACCTCTGAGGATTTCACACCGCCTATCTTACTCGCGGCGTCGCACGACGCCGCCGCCCAGTCCCTCCCACTCGACGACGTAGCCGAGTTCCGAGAGGAGCGCGCTGTCGTCCTCGATACCACGCTCGGAGAACGTCGATTTCGCGTCCGAGTAGGCCATGCCGTCCTCGATTTCGTCCCCGATATCCGTGAGGACGGCGGGTCGAATCAGTGTTCTGCCGACCTGTCGATGCCGGGGGAACGACTTGCCTTCCAGCGCGTCTTCGCTGACCCCGTGTTCCTCGGCGAGGTCTGCGATGGAAACCACGTCTGCGTCCGGCACGAGTTCGTCGGGGAGCGCATCGACGCTCGCGGCGACGAGTTCGTCCTCGTACCGCCGGAGCGCGTCACGAACGTCCTTCAGTCGAATCGACCCCGAGTACGGAATCGCGCGATGGTCCCGGGCGGAAATCTCCTCGCCGACGCCGAGGGTTTCGTCCACTGCGACGAGCAGTTGCACGTCGTCCACGGCGTCCAACTGCGAGAGCTTCTTTGCGACGTATTCGGGGGTCCAGAACCCCATGATCTCGAAGAACACGCGGAAGTCGGCGTGCCGATAGTCGAAGGCGAAGTCGGGAATCATCACTCGGGCACCCGCCGCGAGCGGTTCCGGTTCGCGGACGAGGTCCCAGTCCAGTTCGAGCGCTTCGAATCGGGTCGCGAACTCCCGCTCGACGTCGCTGTCGAACGTCACGTCGGCGATGGGTTCCGTTCCGGGTGGGCGTACGGGGTCCGCATCGGAGAGTACGAGTTCGCGCTCGGTTCCGTAGTCGTCGATGGTCGCCACGAGTCGCCACGAATCGGCCTTGACGACGGTTCGAAGCAGGCGGGCGAACCGCGTTCCGTATCGCCGCGTCGAACGGAAGAGCGCGTCCGGGCCGGTGACGACGACTTCCCGTCCGGCGTCCGTCTTGTGGATTTCGTACATCAACCGGAGTCGTTTGACGGCCGAGACGAGCGCCCGCGGGTCCGAGGTTCGAACCCGGAGTTCCGTCGCGTCGAACAGCGCTGTTTGGGCGAGCGAGAGGTTGTACTGGGCAACGAGTTCGTCGGGGTCCCATCGCGAATCGAACGCGACGAGCGGTTGACGCTCTTCGAGGTCGGCGTACAGCGACGTGGCGACGTCGTCCGGAGTCGCGTCGAGGCGCTCCGCGGCGCGATCGAGCGCCGTCTTTCGCTCCTCTTCGGTGGCGACACCGACCGTCTCCGCGGTTTCGAACGCGACGGTTCGAGCGCGTTCGGGTCGGATGGGGGCACGAGGTTCGAACGTCGCTTCGCGTTCGAGGAGTTTGGCGAACCCGCGAACGAGTTTGAAATCCGATGCGTCAGCTTCGAGGTCGGAAAGTGCGGACTGGAGCCGAGCGTGCGGTTCGCCGACGTGGCCCTGATACGTGCCGAGCACGCGTGCTGCGAGCGGTCGGTGTTCTCGGTCGGCGAACTGCGGATGGTAGCCTCCCCCGGCGCGGGAAACCCGGAGCAGGTCTTTCGTAAGCACGGCGTGGGGTACGTAGTTCGAATACAAAAGAAGTCGGAATGAGAAGATTCATTCCAACTGCTCCAATGGGATGGAGTATGCGAAGACGGGAATCCCTCCAGAAACTCGGTCTCGTTGTCTCTCTTACCTCGATGAGCGGTTGTGCCACTATTCTTGGTGACCGTGGAAATCAGAAGGATGACGGGGATAATAGTCGATCCGGAGACTTAGAAAGTCGCGGAATCAAGCCGAAGAAGGGGGAAAACGGCCACCTCGTGGTCGTCGTTACGGTGAAAAACACCGGGAAGGAAACGGAATCCGCGGACCTCAAGGTGACAGTAAAAACGGACGGTACTGTTCACGAGGAAACACCGACTATAACGATTCCCGCAGGAAAGACGAAAGAGGTCAGTGTTCCCTTCGACATGACGTACGACAGATACGAGAACGCAACGAACCGGCCGATATCCATCAACTTGAAGTAACTACAGCAGCCACCAGATCAGAATCGCGACCACGAGCATTTTTTTGGTGAGTATCACGCCAACGATGAACTCTTCCATGGTTATCGACCGTACCCGAACGACAAATCGACGGACGGCCGTTCGAACGCGCTCCACGCTGACAACTTCGAGGAGGGAACCGTACCCGCTCGACGACACGGTGTGGGCAGTCGGAACCCATTCGTCATCCGTGTATCGAACTGCCAGCGGAAGTTCTTCCAAGTAACCGACCTGCGCGAACTCGAAACCGTGCTCGGCGGTCACGGCTTCGAGGTTACGCACGTCACCGTCGTCGTCCAAATCGTAACTGACCCGTGCCGGGTCGGCCGTCCACCCGAAGTCGAGTAAAAGACAGACGTGCGTCTCACACACGTGCACGCGCCGAACGGTTGCCGTCTCGGTGTTCCCGACCTGTTCTTTCTGTTTCGCAGTCAGTAGCTCGTATTCGTCGGTCGTCGATGGGGTGGATACTTCGGTCATCGTCAGTCTCCGGTTCGAAGAGTAGTGGGGACGACCCCGGGAGCCATGTCAGAGGGGGAGGTCGCCCCCATTCGAGACAAAGGCGACACAAATATTGAGTACTATTAAAATACTATCAAAACTATAGACGTAGAAGATAGTATGAAAACAATATATACTATCTGAACAGATGGACGAAAATCTATCGGCGGCGGTTCGCGACGCGAACTTCGGCCGTCTCCTCGGTGACGACTTCGAACAGGAGCGCACGCCCTCCGTCGTCCTTCGCGCGGAGGATTCGGCCGAGACGCTGGGTGAACTCGCGTTCGCTTCCGCTCCCGGAGAGAACGACTGCGACGTTGGCATCCGGAACGTCTACCCCTTCGTCCAGCACGTTCGACGTGATGACGCGCGAGTAATCCCCCCGCCGAAAGCGGTCGAGGATCTCCCGACGTTCGGGGGCCGACGTCTGATGTGTGATCGCTGGGATGAGAAATCGCTCCGAGAGTCGGTACACGAGGTCGTTGTGTGCGGTGAAGACGATGATTCGGTCGCCCCGGTGGTTGCCGAGGATTTCACCGAGCATGGTGACCTTCCCCTCGCTGTTCATCATGATGTCACGCGCGCGTTGTTTGGCGAGGAGCGCCTTGCGGGCTTTCGGGTCGCTTCCCGAGCGTTTGACGAGTTCCTGATAGTCGCTCCCGCTCCGCATCTGAATGGACGAACTGGCGAGGTAGTCGGTGAACACGCCCTGAGCCGCCTCGTATCGCTCGCGCTCCTCGGGTGTGAGTTCGACGGTCATGCGTTTCACGTCGTACGGCGCGAGGTGCGTTCCGGCGAGTTCGTCCACGTCGATGTCGAAGACCTTCTCCCCGACGAGGTCGCTTACGACCTCGTGTGCGCCGTCCGGACGTTCGAACGTCGCGGTCAACCCCATTCTGGCGGGGGCGGCCAGCAGGCGGGCGATTTCGCGGTAGCCTTCGCCGCCGAGGTGGTGGACTTCGTCGAAGATGACGAGACCGAACCGGTCGCCGATGTCGTCGGCCCGGAGGTACGCCGAATCGTAGGTCGAGACGGTGAGTCCTTCCACGTTCTGTTCGCCGCCGCCGAGTTGGCCGATGGGAACGTCGAACTCGGTTTCGAGGATGCGCCGCCACTGCGTGAGCAAGTCGATTGTCGGGACGACGACGAGCGTCGGGGTTTGACAGCGTTCGATGGCCTTCACGCCGATGACGGTCTTTCCGCTCCCAGTCGGGAGTTCGAGAACGCCTCGCCGTCCCGCGTCCTCCCACGAATCGAGCGCGGCTTCCTGATAGTCCCGCAGTTCGTAGGCGGAGTGGAGCGGCGGGAGTTCGGCGAGGTCGAGGACGGTGTCCGAGAGGGAGAGTCCATCCTCCTCGCAGTACTTACGGATGGCCGCGTAGCGGAAGGCGGGGGCGCGGCGCGTCTTCGAGCGCGGGTCGGGTTCGGTGTGGGGAATTTCGCGCTCGGTTTCGACCCGAAGCGTCCCGTTCTCGAAGGAGAGGGTCACGTCTGCCACACCGAACGTGGGGAGTACGGAATCTAAAAGGTGCCGAGGCTGGCCTGCAGGCTTCGGTCAGTCGTGCCGACTTCGAGTTCGTAGCCGACGAGGTCGCGCATGTCCGTCGCGTAGGCCGTCCCGGCGCGTTCGAGGACGAGAACGCGGCCTTGCGTTCCGAGGACGGTGCCGCTGGCGAGCGTCTCGTGGACGGGTGCGGATTCCAGTTCGAAGCCGTAATCGAAATCGAACGTTTCGAGCGGGTCGAACCGGGATAACGCGTCCTGCCACGCGGTCCCGTCGACGGTTCGGTTGAGGGTACGGATCTTCGCCGGGACGCGGACACGGTCGGTGAACGTTTCGGCGATTTCGGCCTCGCGCTCGCGGGCGATTCGGCCGTCCTTCACGGTCGCGAGGTGGGCGGCGCGGTCCGCACCCTGTTCCCGAAGCCGCGTTTCGAGTCTCCACTCACGGGT
The DNA here is from genome assembly GCF_049589095.1 of Haladaptatus sp. Taxonomy (NCBI): domain Archaea; kingdom Methanobacteriati; phylum Methanobacteriota; class Halobacteria; order Halobacteriales; family Haladaptataceae; genus Haladaptatus; species Haladaptatus sp. The sequence continues at coordinate 4,574 of NZ_JBAWAC010000152.1, forward strand.
GACCCCGACCTTGAACGTCGTGGGTGCGAACGCGGCGAGGTAGATGGCGTGGTCCTCGAAACAGTCCATCTCGTCCTTGAGACAGGTACCGGTACAGCGAGCACAGACCCACATGCTGGTGTGGACATCACAGTAAGGGGCGTCGGGACGAGAACAGGGGATGTGCGTCGATCCGTCGAACGTTCCCGCACAGTGTCGTTCCCCGAGCGTGTATTCGAGTTCGGTCCCCCGTTCGAGCGTCTCACGCGAAAGGGAATCGCCGTCGCTCACCAGCAGTGCTGGTGGTTCGTCACCGGATGCGCCTGTCTCGTAGCCGACGATCTGCACAACGAACGTTGGGTTTCACCGGATAAAAGGCGTATCGTTCCGCTCGATATCTACGGGATCTCCCATTCAGATGTTAATTTTTATTATTTAAATAAAAAGTACAACTATGGAAATAGTTTAATAACGTCCTTGGCAATGGTATGTCGTGTCAGGCCATGAATCGGGAGATTCCGAGCGGGACACCGTCGAAGTGAACATCGGGTACGACGGTGAGGGAGGCAAACGAGCGGCGTTGGACGCCGCAGTGACCGTCGTCCGGGAGTTCGAGTCGCTCGACGTGGTGACGGTGGTGATTCCACGCGAAAGCTGGGAGGAACTAGACGGGAATCCGGAAATACGCTACGTCGAGGAAAACGCGCAATCCGGGGCGTGACG
>NZ_JBAWAC010000153.1:0-2481 GCF_049589095.1 Haladaptatus sp.
GTTTGAAGCCCCCGAATGGCGTTCCGGGGACGGTACCGAAGTACTGATTCACCCAGATACTCCCCGCCGCGATGTCCGCGGCCGCTCGGTGTGCACGCGAGGCGTTCTGGGTAAACACCCCCGCGGTGAGACCATAGGTCACGTCGTTTGCGATTTCAATAGCTTCCTCATACGTCGAGAACTCCATAACGAATTGCACCGGTCCGAATACCTCTTCTTGCGCAATTCGCATCTCCGGGTCGACATCATCGAAGACAGTTGGTTCGAAGTAGTATCCGTCGCCGAGTTCACTGTCCTCCGGACGGTCTCCTCCGCAGAGAATCGTTGCTCCTTCTTCTTCACCGAGTTCGATGTACTGCTCTACTTTTTCTCGATGGTCTGCAAAGCAGAGTGGTCCTTGATTCGCGTCTTGGAGAGGATCACCGATTGTTCGAGCTTCGACAGCATCGAGGTAATGGTCGAGAAATTCGTCTTTTACGTCTCGATGGACGAGGAGGCGAGTTCCCGAGTCGCACGATTGGCCGTTGTTATAGAGCCCTGCAACGGCTGCTGTCTGTGCAGCTGCTTCCACATCGGCGTCGGGGAACACGACGAAAGGATTTTTCCCGCCCAATTCGAGCGTGACGGGTGTGACGTCGGCCGAAGCTGCCCGCATGACTTCCTGCCCGACAGGCACCGAACCTGTGAACGACACTTTTCGAATGCCATCGTGGCTGGCGACGGACGCTCCAGCTTCGTCGCCGAATCCCGGGATCACGTTCAACACACCATCGGGAAGAATGCCCTGTGCGAGTTGAGCCGCTCGGATCACTGCGAGCGGGGCTTGCTCTGCGGGTTTCGTCACGGACGTATTCCCTGCTGCGAGGGCGGCACCGACCTTCCAACCCATCAAAAGTAACGGATAGTTCCACGGCAGGATTTGGCCGGTCACGCCGTAGGGCTCTCGATTGACGTACGCAAACGAGTCATCGTCGACGGGTGGCACCGATCCTTCCTCCCCGACGGCCGCTGCGGCATAGTACTCGAAGAAGTCGAGTCCCGTCTCGATGTCCGCACGGGCGGCTGACAGTGGCTTACCGACCTCGAGTGTTTCGAGGAGAGCGAGGTCATCGAGATGGTCGCGAAGAACCCCCGTCCACTCTCGAATGACGTCGACGCGCTCTAGCGGTGTCGTGTCGCCCCATTCGCCCTCGTACGCGGCGGTGGCGGCCGCCACCGCCGCATCAACGTCCGCATCGCGACCGCGTGCCACGTCCGCAATTGGTGTCGCTATTGCGGGGTCGGTTGGCCGAAACGTCTCTTGGGCCGCTGCTTGGTCGGTCTGGCCGTCGATAACGATACCGAACGTTATGCCTTCAGTTGCATTTTCGATAGCCGATTCATGATTTGCTTTCAGTGAGTCGGTGTACTCTGTCATTGGAAACTTGGCCTCCTTTCTTTGATGATTATCTCACGATCAGTGTGTTATCGCGTCAGTACAACGGCATTATCTGCCGACCATCCGACCGTCACGGTTTGCCCGGTCGAGAGATACTCACTGCGGTCGGTTATTTGCATATCCACGGTAAGCTCTTGGCCGTTCGAGAGCTCTACGACGAACTTGCCGAGATTGCCTTTGTAAATCTCTTCGTTCACTTCCCCCTCGAAGGAGTTGTCCAGTTCACGAGCATCCGTGCCAAGGCGGATCTTCTCTGGTCGAACTGCGAACGAAACGGTCCCCTCGGCGTCGGGATTACGCGGTACCCTGAACGAAATGCCATTATGCTCGATGACTGCGCCGTCCGCCGTCTCCTCGTAGCTACCCCTGATGAGGTTCGTTTCGCCGATGAAGTCCGCGACGAACTCCGTCTCAGGTTCCTCATAAATCTCCGTTGCGGACCCCAACTGTTCGAGCCGCCCGTTGTTCATCACGGCAATTTCGTCGCTCATCGTGAGCGCTTCCTCCTGGTCGTGTGTCACGTAGACGAACGTGGTGTCCAACTCTTCCTGGAGGTTCTTTAGCTCGACTTGCATGTTTTTTCGGAGCTTCAAATCGAGCGCCCCGAGCGGCTCGTCGAGCAACAAGACGGTCGGTTGGGTAACCAATGCACGGGCGAGGGCGACACGCTGTTGTTGCCCACCGGAAAGTTCGCTTATCTTCCGATCCTGATACTCGGGGAGTTCGACCAGTTCGAGTGCTTTCGCAACCCGTGCGTCGATTTCTTCGCTCCCGGTTCGTTTGAGAAGCCGCTTGAAAGATGTGCTGAGACTACTATTCGACGTGGATCCACCGTCCGTCGCCCGAGTTTCGTCCGATGGTAGTCCCTGCATCTCGAGTCCGAACGCGACGTTCTCCCCCACCGTCATATGGGGGAACAAGGCGTACGATTGGAACACCATACTCGTATCGCGTTCGAACGGCGGGATGCCGTTGACCTGTTGCCCGCGAATGTACACGTCACCCTCGGTGGGAGTCTCGAATCCATCGATACAGCGTAATAA
>NZ_JBAWAC010000154.1:0-6083 GCF_049589095.1 Haladaptatus sp.
CCGACGGCCGTATCCACGCCGTCGAACTCGTCGAGCCACTCGTCCATCGTCCGCGTTTCGAAGACGGTTTGGAGGGTCTCCCGAACGGCTTCGCGGATCGCCGGGTCGTCGCTCAGGTGTTTTTCGATCAACTCGGGACGCTCGATCGTCTCGCAGAGCGCGCGCCAGAACTTCGGTTCGAGCACCGCGACCGTGAGATAGCGGTCGTCCGCCGTGCGATAAACGTCGTAGCAGGGAAATTCGCCGGTCAGCATCGTCTTCCCCGGGCGGGGTGTCCGCCCGGCGAACGCCCCGCTCGCGAACACTTGCGCGAACGACAGCATGGTGTCGGTCATGGCGAGATCGAGGTACGTCCCGCCCGCATCGCCTTCACCGTCTTCTCCACTTGCACCGTCTCCGCCCCGTTCCCGGGCGAGGAGCGCGCTCACGATGCCGAACGCCGAAAACAGCCCGCTCGCCATGTCCACCATCGGGTAGCCGGGGATAACCGGTTTCGAATTCTCGTCCGGTCGCGTCATGTCCAACAGTCCCGACTCCCCGGCGTAGTTCAGGTCGTGGCCCGCCCGCTCCGCGTTCGGTCCCGTCCCCCCGAACCCGGAGAGGGAGGCGTACACCAATTCCTCGTTGTACTCCACGAGCGTGTCGTAGTCGATTCCCAGTCGCTCGGTGACGCCGGGGCGGAACGTCTCGAAGACGACGTCCGCCGTCTCGACCAGTTCGTAGAACGCTTTCCGCGCGACTTCGTCCGTCAAATCGAGCGAGACGCTCCGCTTTCCCCGGTTCACCGCCTCGAAAATCTCGCCGTGGCTGCTCTCCCCGATGGGAGCCATCTCCCGCGCGTAATCGCCGCGTTCCGGTTCCTCGATCTTGATCACCGTCGCGCCGAGGTCCGCGAGGAGTTGTGTCGCGTACGGTCCCGGAAGAAGCCGGGAACAATCGAGGATGAGTATGTCATCCAATTGCATACTCGGGGGATGGTCGGCAAGGAGTAAATCCTTCTGGGGCTACGATGGCGGCGTGGAATGGTCCTCGTGCGGTCGAACGACCGGGCCGCATCATACGCAACCCACTCTCCAACCGATTCCTCGCACGTCGTACCACAATCACCGCACGTCGTGCCACAATCACTTTGCCGGGCGCTCCCGAACGCCATCGCATGACACCTTCTGGAGTCGGAACGGGTATCGAAATAGCAGTGGGTGACGGTCCCGTCCGAACACCTCGACACCGGGAACGAGGACGCGTACCGTGACCCGCGTGGCCGTCGTGGGTGCCGGTGTGGCCGGGTTGGGCGTCGCGTTCGCGCTGCGCGACGACGCCGACGTAACCTTGTTCGAGCGGACCGAACGCGTCGGCGGGCGTGCGACGTCGCACGAACGGAATCGCTGTGTCTACGACGTCGGCGCGAACTACGTCAAGAGCGACGACGAACGTGTGTCCGAACTCGTCCGCGAACTCGACGAGGGATTGGTCGAAACCGAGGGACCGGTGTGGACGTTCGACGCCGACGAGGAGGTTTCCGAGGGCCGCGACGAGGATACCTCGAAGTGGACGTACAGAACGGGACTGCGAACGCTCGGGGGGCGACTGGCGGAGGCGAGCGGTGCGACGGTTCGCACGGAAACTCGAATAACTGGTCTCCGGCGCGACGAGTCGAGCGATGCCGAGTCGTGGTACGTCGGGGACGCGAACGGCGACGAGTACGGGCCGTGGGACGCGCTGGTGCTCACGCCGCCAGCACCGATCACGGCGTCGCTGCTCGACCTCGCGGAGTGGGACGACGACCTGCGTCGTGACCTCCGTGAGACCATCGGGCACGTCCCGTACCGGCCGATCCTCTCCGTCGCGCTCCACTACTCGTTCGAAGTCGAGCGGCCGTACTACGCGCTGGTGAACACGGACAAGGAACACGAGGTCGGCTGGCTCTCCCGCGAGTCGTGTAAACCGAGCCACGTCCCGGGGGACGAGGAGTTGTTGATCGTCCAACTGTCGCCCGAGTGGTCGGCGAACCACTACGACGACGACGATTTCGACGTCGCCACGGCTGCCGCGGGGTACGCGGCCGACCTCCTCTCCGAGCACCCGCTCGCCGCGCCGGACTGGTTCGACGTGGTTCGCTGGAGGGACGCACAGCCGAATGACGGGGCCGACGAGGAGGTACTCCGGCGGGCGAACGAAGCGGGTCTCTTCTTCGCCGGTGATTGGGTCGTCGGCGAGGGCCGAGTTCACCGCGCGCTCCGCAGCGGACTCGACACGGCCGAGGAAATCCTCGACTGACTGCTGGCAAACGACCGTCTCATCCCGTCCAGTCGGCGTGGTCCTGAATTGGAATCGCTTCCTTGCGGTACTCCTCGTACAGGTCGTCGGCCCACACTCGAACCGCCGGGTCGTCCGTGTCGGCGAAGACGCGGAGAATGCCGGTTTCGTCGTAGCCGCCGACGCCGACGCGGTCGTCGAACATGACCAGGCCGAACGGCAACTCGTCGTGAACGAACAGTTCGAGCTGGCCGCTCTCGATGGCGTTCACGGTCGCCTCGTGGTGATCGTCCAGCAGTTGGTCGATGACGGGGGAGAGGTAGATGACTTCGGTCCGCATGCCGTCGAGGATGCTGTTGCGGATCTCGTCCACGTACATCGGCGCGATAGTGGTGGTGTCGAACCCACGAAGCGTCTCCGACTCTCGCAGGAGGGAGATGAACCGGCGCACCGGCCGGTACGGGTCGCCGGGTTCCTGGACGGTTATCGTCGCGTCGGCGAGCAACTCAACGTCGATATCGGTTCGGTCGAGCGACGGAAGTAGGGGTTCCAACTGCAAGCCGACCTCGACGGTGTCCCGTAGATGCTCGACTTCGCCCGCGACGAGTTGTCCCAACGGGGTGAGTTCGTACAAGCCATCGACGCGGCGGATGAGCGACTTGTCGGTGAGTTCCCGCGTGATTCGGTGGGTCGTCGTCCGTGAGACGCCTATTTCGTCCTGTAGATCGGAGCGTGCGACCGGTCCGTTGCGCAGTGCACGGAGGGTTTTCGCACGCTTGACGGCAGTGATTACGATATCCGAGTTCCCACTGTCGCTCATGTCTCCTCCATGGTGTTTCTCTGGTATAGTGTTTCACACCACGAAACACGTTTCGCTTTCCGGACCTCGTTCCGTAAGCTGGGAAAATACCACTGCGTAATTATATCATTTCCTACTGCTAGTTATGTTCATGGCTGTCGAACCAAAAACGACGACCGACGTTACTGAATCGACCGGCTCGGAAACCGGTAGTGGACTCGACGAGAACCTCGCGGGGGCGCTCGCGTATCTGCTCAGTCCGATCACTGGACTCCTGTTCTTCTTGCTCGAAGGGGACAACAAATTCGTCAGATTCCACGCCGCCCAGAGCATCGTCTTCGGTGTCGGGATGTTCGTGATTTACATCTGCATGAGTATCGTCCAGATGCTCCTGCTGTTCATCCCGCGTCTGGGTGGATTGCTCTCGCTGTTGTTCTCACTGGCGTACCTCGTGGTGGGATTCGCGGCGTTCCTGACGTGGCTCTTCCTGATGTACAAGGCGTACTCGAACGAGCGGTTCGCGCTCCCCGTGTTCGGAACACTGGCGGATCGACTCGCCTAAAATGCGACGGATCACACTCACCCTGGCCGTCGCGGCCCTCGTCGTTCTCGCCGGTTGTACGGGTATTTCGAGTCACCTCGGAAACGCGCCCGATGCGGGGTCGACGGGGTCGGGATCCGGCGATAACTCGAATGGCGACGGTTCGAACGACGCCTCGGACGCGTCGGAGGACGACGCTTTCACCCCGTTCGCGTTCCAGCATCCGGGCACCTACACGTACGAAACGTACGACGAGGAGGACGGCACCGGCAAACTCGTCTGGGACATCCGGTCGATAGACGGCGAGAACATCACCATGCGGAGTTCGTTCACGAACCAAGGGGAGACCCAGTCGAAGACGGCGACGTTCACCCGTGAGGAGGCCCTGGTTCAACTGGCGTTCATGCCGGGCGGACAGTACCTCATGACGACGATGTTCTCGCCGTCGGCGAACGGGATTTACGGCAACGACTTCCGCGTCGGAAACACATGGACGGCCCCGTCCTCACAGGAGACGATGACCTACGAGATAACGAAACAGCGGACAATCGCAGGGATCTCGTGTTACGACGCCGAAATCCGTATCAACGGCTCCGTCTTCACCGACGCGTGTTACTCCCCCGATCACGGGACCGCCATGTACGGCGTCATCTACGACGAGGACGGAACGAAAGTTCGCGAAATGAAACTAATCGCCTACGAGCGAAAATAACCCATTTTTGCACGCGCTCCGGTTTTCATTCACCTTTTTTCCACTGAACCCCACCAAAAGAACGATACTCCTCTGGTTCCCACAACATATCTCAGACGACCACGAAGGAAGGTAAATCATGTTCCGACCTCGCAATCGTACAATCGTGGTGTTCACCGCCCTGCTCCTCGTTGCGACGGTCCCTCTCGGATTCGTCGTCCCAGCGGTGGCAAGCACACCAGTAGCAGACGAGCCGGTAGCGGACACGCCGGTCCACCATGCACCACCAGCACAGCGACATTCGAACGCAGCAACCCTCGATGATCCCTTCGGCGTCGGTTCGCACGGCCACTCCTTCCCGAACGGACCCACGTCGGCGATGGAGTACGCCGATATCGACGAAGCACCCGGTTCGATAACAGTCGGAAGCTACAGTCGGTACGACGGGTCGAACCCGCTCAACAACGCCACGCGGGCCACGATATATGCCACCGTCGCCGAGGAGCCCGGACTCTCCCTGTCGGCACTGAGCGAGGAAACCGACATTCCGCGTTCGACGGTTCGCTACCACGTCAGGATCCTGCAGGAGGAAAAGTTGGTCGAGACGACCACCGTTCGTGGAAAACGCCGGGTGAACCCTGCTGGCGACGACAACCCCGCGTTGGCCGCCTCGCTCTCGGATGAGGCGACTGCCTCCCTGCTCGAAACGGTCGCCCGTGACGGTCCCGCGAGCGTCTCCGACCTCGCGGACGCGCTCGACCGGACCCCCGGCACCGTCTCGTATCACTTGGAGCGTCTCGCCGATGACGGTCTCGTGGAGCGGGAACGTGCTGGAAATGCGGTCGTCACGACGCTCCCGGATAGCGTCGCGGCCGCGGTGGGAACGACGATGGACGCCATCGACGCCGACTGAATCCGTTTTGAGAAACTGGTCAAAACCTCCTTTTAACTGCCGTGGTTCGATAGGAATGCGGACGGACGCAGGGAACTAAACGACACATAGTGACCTGACACACGGTATGGTGCCGTCTCCACGTGGCTCGCGTCTTCCAACCTGTAGACGACCCCTTGCGTCCACTCCGCGGACACGGCACCCGATTGCCCGAGGTCCGGACGAACAGAGGGACGAGAGAAACAGTAACGCCGAGTGCCCTTCGAGGGGTCGGCGAGAATCCGCATAGACACCGTCCGACCTCGGTTACCCGCCTTCGGCCTTCCGAGACGGTATTCGTTCGATTCGTGGCTGTTTTCACTTTCACTCCACTCTGATGAACTATTTGGTGCTCACCGCCGAAACGCGAGCCATGGGATTGCTACGACGGCTCGGTACGGACACGAAGCCGGATCGGCCGTACGAATGCAAACGGTGTGAGACCGCTTTCCCGGTGGAGTACCAAGTGTGCCCCGAGTGTGGGTGTTACTCCGTCGAGCGCGACGACTGGGCCTGACTCGTCACGAGTTCGTCACCCAGCCGGACGTTCTGCACGACACCACCCGAGAACTCGAACACACGATCTCCCGTTCCACGCGCCGTCCCCGTCCAGCGGGGCAATCGAGCAACGTTCGTCACTTCCCCGTTTTCCGTCCACACCACGTCGAGCGCCAGCGGCGTCGCCACCGTCGAAGCGCGACGGTCGCCGACCGAACCGAACTCGAACACCAATCCGTAGTCGTCACGAACGGCGAGTCGAGCGAGCCCTCCGACACGCGACCGAAGCGAATCCACGGGTTCGACGTGTGCGACGAGCGTCCGTTCCTCCCCATCCCGTCGGTGAACGACGTGCATGGTTCCGCTT
>NZ_JBAWAC010000155.1:0-2596 GCF_049589095.1 Haladaptatus sp.
GACGTATGCGTTCGTCGCCCCATGTGGTGCCAGCGTCTCGGTCGGCACGGGAATCGGGTTCATGCGAGGGAAGTAGGACGCGGCCGGGAAAGGCTTCCCGTTCGTGGACGTCGCTCGTCAGGAAAAAACGAGGGCCGAATATCGGCGAGAAAACCCAGGGAGGCGTCGTTTTAGTTGTTGAGGAGGTAGACCTGCTTTCGCGCGTCGCGGAAACTGTGGCGCGAGACGACGAGATCTTGCTCTTCGAGACGGGTCAGGGCGTAGCGGACGGTTCGGTCCGGAAGCAGCGATTCTTCGGCGAGTTCGCCCTGCGTCAACGGTTCTTCGGTTTCCAGTACCTTGGCGACGAGTTTGGCGCTGGGGGGTAGTTCACGGAGTCGTTCACGAAATTCACCTGCTGGTTCTGGTACAGTCGTGCTCATATATAGCATGCGACCGGGGCAAGGTGGTAAACGTTGGCTATAGGTGTGTACATACAATATCGACACCTTAAACGTCATTATATCACATTTAAATGCCGTGATAGGTTGGGGAGAAACTACACCGTTCTTCACGACGTGAACCAGGTATGGAATCGATACCCGAGGAGTTTCGAGACCTGTTCGAGAGGAAAGCGTTCGCCAACTTCGCCACCGTCATGCCGGACGGAACGCCGCAGGTGACGCCCGTTTGGGTGGGATACGACGGCGATCACCTCCTCGTGAATACCGCGGAAGGCCGACAGAAGGAACGAAACGTCAGGCGGAATCCGAAGGTCGGACTCTCCATCCTCGACCCGGACGACCCGTACCGATTCGTTTCGGTTCGCGGCGAAGTCGAGGCGGTCACGGAGGACGGCGCGGTCGAACACGCCAACGAACTCACCAAGCGGTACATGGGCCAAGACGAGTATCCGAACCTCGGTCAGGAGGAGGGTGCCCGCGTCATCATCCGGATTCGTCCCGATCGAGTCGTAACCGGTGGATGATCGGCCCACCTACTGCTGGCGGTCGGTCTTCGGCGGTCCGCTGTGACGGTTGTACTGGCCGAGGACACAGCCACAGTCCGGACAGTGGACGATGATCATGGTTTCGTATTCGTGGCGCACGAGGTCCGCCGCGGTGAAGTCGCCACCACAGTGATTACAGGTCGTCATCGGAAACCCCGAAGGAGGTACGCGACCGACGTTCAAAATCATTCCTCTACGGGTGCTGTCAGGTCGTCCGCCGCAGGAAACGGATCCCGTGAGTGTGAACCCCGCCCCGCTATCCACATCCAGTACCGTTTTATCCCTCGGGTGAGGTTGTTCGGACGAAGAAAGTGTGAAGGGACAGGAGTGGTATCAGGCTACGGAGGTGGCCGAGGAATACGAAGAGAAGCGATTCTCCCGTGGCGGCCGACTCATCGACCGCCGCGAGAAGCAAGCAGTTCTCGACGCTATCGGCCCGGTCGAGGGGAAGCGCGTCCTCGAAATAGCCTGCGGTACCGGCCGGTTTACCGTCATGCTCGCCGAACGGGGCGCGGACATCGTCGGACTCGACATCTCGGCGGCGATGCTCCAGCAGGGCCGTCACAAAGCGCGGAACACGGGGGTCGCCGATCATCTGGAGTTCATGCGCGGCGACGCCGCCCGGCTCCCGTTCCCGGACGACCACTTCGACACCGTGTTCGCCATGCGGTTTTTCCATCTCGCGAACACGCCAGCCTCGTTCCTGAGCGAGATGTGCCGTGTCTCGAAGGATCAGGTCTTTTTCGACACGTTCGCCGGACCGAGCACCCGAAGTCTCTACAACTGGCTGTTGCCGATGGGTTCGCGGTTGTACTCACTGGACGACGTGCAGAAACTCCTCGGGGAGACCGGCCTCTCGTTGGTCGACTCCGAGCACGATTGGATCCTGCCCTACGGTTTCTACCGTAAGATTCCCGACGCCATCGCGACGCGCATTCGGGACATGGACACCACAATCGGGGAAACGGCTATCGGGGACCACCTCGCGTCCGTTTCCTACTGGAACACGAGCGTCGAGTAGTCCTAAACTGATCTGTTTTTCCGCGAGAGTTAACAACGACGTGCCGAATTGCTTTTACGTACTCGGTATCTGAAAAGCGGATATGGACTTGTCCGTGGTCGTTCCGACGCTCAACGGTCGGGAGCCGCTGAGCGACGCCCTCGACGCGGTCGCCCGATACGTCCCCGACGCCGAGGTCGTCGTGGTCAACGGTCCCTCCACTGACGGAACCACGGGAATGGTGTGCGAGCGCGACGACGTGAGCGCGCTCGTCGAGATCTCCGACCGAAACTTGAACGTCGCGCGCAACGCGGGCCTCGCCGAAGCCACCGGCGAAGTGGTCGCCTTCCTCGGCCAGGAGGTCGCCATCGAGGAGTCGTGGTATGACGGCATCCGGAACGCCCTCGCGGACGGCGCGGACGTGGTCACGGGTCCCGTCCATCGGATGGTTCGGGCGGGGATGACGACCGAGACGATCGAAACACGAACGATCGCGGGCCGGGACGTGACCTACTTTTCGAGCATAAACGTCGCGTTTACCCGTGACGGCATCGAGGCCGTGGATGGCTTCGACGAAACGCTCGAAACCGGCGGCGCGCGCGACTGTG
>NZ_JBAWAC010000156.1:0-1668 GCF_049589095.1 Haladaptatus sp.
TGATATATGCCAAAGATGATTTTTGGGAAGGGGTCGAAAGTTACCGAGACAGTAGCATTTTATACTCATCAGAGATGTGTAGTTACAGTTGCTGGAACCGCTAAACTTCGAACATACAATCTGCATCCCGCTGATGGAGACGATGTTGCAATCCGTACACCGCGAGGGTTTCGATCCCCCTGGAGAGCTGTTCGGTTGCATACTGGGCGCGCATCGCTCACGAAGAGTCCCGGCAGATTCCCGATTGATTTAGTTATGTACAGTCAGAATAAACTTCGTGGTATCGACGAAGGGAACCCGATGACCCGACAGTCTACCCATCGAGTTGTTGCACACTAATGTCACTAACATTCCACTTCGTTCTCGTTCTCGCGCTCGTCTATGGAACGAGCCTGGTTTTCAAATCGTTAACCAATTACAACGTTCCGATCTTGGCGGTCGAAATGTTGGCCGGGATACTGTTCGGCTCGGTATTCGACATCGTCAATCCATCGATGCCCGGGTTCGAATTCTTCACCGCGCTCGCGGCGTTCGGACTTCTCATGATTATGTTCGACGCCGGTTTGGAACTCGATCCGGACACGATCCGACGGAATCCACAACAGATCGCGGAGCTCGCCGTGTTCACGTTTTTGCTCCCGTTTATCTCCGGATTTGGCCTCGCACGGGTGCTTGGGCTCAACCTCTTCGCGTCGTTTCTGACCGGCGTCACGATTTCGACGACGTCGCTCGGCCTCATCTATCCCCTCGTCGAGGACTTCTCGCTCCTTCAGAGCGATACCGGGCAGACGATTCTCTCCGTCGCGGTGATGAACGACCTGTTATCCGTCGCGGCACTGGCATACGGAATCACCTTGATAACCGCCCCGCAGCCGGTGATCGGCGTCATCCTCGTGACGATTGCGCTGTTCGTGTTCTTCATCGGCCTGCCGTTCTTGCTTGAGGATTACCTCTCGAACACGCTTCAGGAGGGAATGTTCGAAAATCCAGTGAAAGTGGGCGTCTTCCTCATGGTCACGCTGGCGTACTGCATGGAACTCATCGGTATTCACGCGATTCTCGGCGCGTTCTTCGCCGGGCTTCTCGTCGCGGTGATCACGCACGAGGGCCACTCCATTCAAAACTCGATGAAGCCGGTCTCGGACCTGGTGACCCCCGTATTCTTCTTTTACGTCGGGCTGAATTTCGATCTCGAAAGTTTCTCGTCGGCGAGCCCGCTTCTGCTCGCCGGAATCCTCATCTTGGGAATCGGATCGAAAGTGGTCGGTTCGGTGGCTGGTGGGTGGTTCGTCGGTCTCGAACGGAAAACCGTCGCGCTCCTCGCGTCGTCGATGCCCGGTCGACTCAGTATCAGCGTTGCTGCGGCGGAGATCGGCCTGACACGCGGCATCATCTCCGAAGGCCTCTACAACGCGTTCCTGATCCTGTCCGTCGTGTCCGTCTTCCTGGCGATCCTTTCGTTCCGGTACTTCGTCTTGCGGGACTCGGAGATGGAGTTACCCAGACAAGTGTTGTAACCGCTCGAAACGATTCCCGCCAACAGATAAGTCGATCCGTGTCGTTCTATACGGGGGATACCGCAGGTCGCTACGGCCAGCGTTCGTGGTCTCTATGGGGGATACGGGATGAGTCAAACACTTCCGGAAACGTGGTTTATCAAGGACACAC
>NZ_JBAWAC010000157.1:0-6926 GCF_049589095.1 Haladaptatus sp.
GCGCCATGAACATCATCGAGATGCCGGTGATGAGCAGGTTCACGCCGAAGAGGAGGCCGAGCGCCCACGCCGCGGTGGCAGGCCATCCAACCCAGATGATCGCCGCGATGATCAGGGCGCAGATGCCGCTCACGACGAGTGCTCCCCATCCGCGGTCACCGCGGGACTGAAACGCCATGACGATTTCGAGGACGCCATCGACGACCAGGAACGCTGCCAGCAGGATGGTCAACGTCGTCAGTCCGATGAGCGGGTTCGCTAAGAGCGAAATGCCCGCAACGGCGTAGATGACCGCGAGGACACCCTGCACGAAGAACCGCTTCCACCCTCCCGAGAAGGCGTGAGCCACGTGCACGAGCGCTCCGACCACCAGCAACGCCCCGAGCAGAATTGACAACGAAACCCCAGCAGCGAACGGCGCTAAGATGGCGAGGACGCCGATTACAGCAATGATCGCCCCTGCCCCCATCGAAGCACGCCACGATCGCTTGGTGGTGTCCGAAACTATCTCCCCACTGCTTTGTACTTCTGTGCTCATTTGATTTTCACCAATCACGTATTCGCCAGCCAAGGATATAAGTTGTGTTGGTTATTTGAAGAAAGTTCCAAGAGTCAGACCGATTTTTCGAGATTTAAAGGAGTAGAGCCGATCAGAAGCGGAAGGCGGAATTTGAAGAACATAACAGATATTATATTTGTACGACGGTCGTCCCATTGTACTGAGCCTCGGACTGACCGCTTTTTCGGACTAACAGGCTAGATTTCCTTCAGGATAGCTCAGAAAATTGGGAGTTTCGTCGTTCGACCGTTACCACCTTTCGACGGCGTCACCACGTTTCGACGGTTCCTTCGCGGATGTCCTCAAGACAACCTCGACACGCAGGATGGTCGGAGTCGAAGCATTTCGGACGTCCCTCCTTATCGATCGGTGTGGCCCGTTTATCGACGTGTCGTCGGCAGACGATTTTCGCTCGCCCGTGTTCGTCCCGCGGCAGGTCGGCGAGAACGGTGTCGTGGGCGTTTCGGTACGCTTCCTTGGCCTGGCTCAGTTGGTGGTCCGCGGATTGGCGGGCCTCGGCGTACTTCTTGCCGACGTTTCGGAGGAAACGGTCGAAGCGGTCGTCCATATATTCCATTTGGACAAGCGGGTTCAAATGTTGATTGGTGGAGTGGACGACCGACCACGGGCGCTTTCATCGTCTCGACAACAGTCGTTCGTCGTTAGTCAGTATTGACGTTCGAAACTGCAGCTCGGTTAGCCGATGGCCGTAGTCCAAGCGTCGCCTCGTCAGTTTCACTAACGGACGGAAGCGACCGTATTCGTGGGTGGGAAAGGAAGTAGAGGGCGAGCAGTACGAGCAGTCCCGAGAGGAAATACAACATCGACACAGGACCATACGCGTCACCCGCGACACCACCGAGAAGGGTACCGATCGGGAGCATCCCCATGCTGATGCTGGAGACGACGGAACTAACGCGCCCGAGAAACGCCGCGTCGACCGACGATTGAAGCAGCGACGAGAACATCACGTTGAAAACGCCCATGGGAACGAACGCGAAGAAGAGGAAGGCGAGAGTCGCTGGCAAGCCGGGGACAACCGAGGCCGCAGCCAAACCGAGAGCCGATACGGGGAATATGACCATCGAGAGGCGACCGTACGGACGGTCTTCGACCAACGACGCGACGCCCGTTCCGGCCAACGACCCACCGGCGATGGTTGCCATGAGGAGGCCGTACGTTTCCGGACCGCCCATCGAATCGGCGAATGCGGGTAGAACAGCAGTCATCGCGCCGCCACCAACGTTGACGACCATCGCGCCGAGGAGCATCGATATGAGAACCGATCCACGCAGATACTCGATTCCTTCTCGGAGTTCGGCGACGTACGTACCGTCGTCGTTTGCGTTATTCGCGTCGTCCGCGTCGTTCGTATCATCCTCGTCTGATTCCGAATCCGTGGACGAAACCGATACGCCGAGGAAGAGGACGGTAGTGATGGCGAACGTCGCCGAGTCCACGACGAACAACGTAGTCGCACCGATAACTGCGAGTACGATTCCACTTGCGGCGTTGAGAACGACTTCGGTTCCCTGATAAACGGTCGAGAACAGCGAGTTCGCGCGAACGAGTTGTTCCCCTTCGACGATTCGAGGAAGTATCGCGGTCTGTGCCGGATAGACGAATTGATTGACGAGCGTCAACAGCGGCATGACGAAGAGGATAACCCAAACTGAAAGGTGTCCAGTTGCGGCGGCGAGCGGAACGATGAGGACGCAAATACATTGGATGAACTGCGTCCTCACGAGGATGGGCCGTAGTTTCCACCGGTCGACGAGCGGCCCGATGAGGAACCGGAACATGCTCGGCAAATGAACGAGAAATCCGGCGAGACCGGTGTAAAAAGACGACCCAGTGAGTGAGTAGACGAGCCACATCGCACCGATGAAGTAGAGGCTATCCCCGGCGTTCGTCACGAACCGACCGAGAAACAGTAACACGAACGACCTGTTCGAGCGGAGTTTCGACATGGATGAAGACAGCCGCTCCCCGCCATTAATTGTTATTAGAAATACATTTCTGTGAGGTGCGTTGCAGAAACGGAGTTCTAAAGACGATTTGTCATTTTTCGCGCGTCGAGAATACCGAGTCGCATCTCGTGAGCCAGCACTTCGAACGCTTCCTCCCGTGGGAGTCGATTCACGATACCGCCGTCCATACGTTCAGAATCAACGACACGAAATAAGGTCGTTTGGGTGTCCACTTTCACTTCCGCTCTGCCCACGTAACCTTTTATACCATCCCGCACCAACCACGGTATGTCTCCCATAGAAAAAGAAGTGGAGACGGAGCAACCATGACCGATGTGCGACAGCACGCAGAAGAAATTCACGAACAGTTCTCCGACCATCTGGACGTAACCGTTGACGACGTAGCCTCGCGTCTCGACAGCCTCGTCAACGAGTACAAAGTGCCCATGGAAGAGGCACGACGAAGCGTCACCAGCCACTATCTGGACGAGGCTGGCCTCGAACGCGACGAGATTCGAACCGGCGGCACCAGCGACGTGCACGTCGAAGACATCGAAACCGACGAGCAGTGGGTGGACCTCACCGCGAAGGTCGTCGACCTCTGGGACCCCCGGAGTGATTCCGTGGGCCAAGTCGGACTCCTCGGCGACGAGACGGGCACCATCAAGTTCACCAAGTGGGCTAAATCCGACCTCCCCGAACTCGAAGAGGGGAAGGTCTACAAACTCGGCAACATGGTCACGGACGAGTACCAGGGCCGCTACTCGGTGAAACTCAACCGTACGACCACCATCGAGGAACTCGACACCGACATCGAAGTCGGCGACAACAGCACCGAGATGGAGGGTGCACTGGTGGACATCCAGTCCGGCAGTGGCCTCATCAAACGCTGTCCCAAAGAGGACTGCACGCGCGTCCTCCAGAACGGCCGTTGTTCGGAACACGGCGAGCAAGACGGTGAGTTCGACCTCCGAATCAAGGGTGTCTTGGACGACGGCCTCGACGTTCACGAGGTCATCTTCAACGAGGAGGCAACCGAGAACCTGACCGGCATCGAACTGGAGGAGGCCAAGCAGATGGCGATGGATGCACTCGACACGACCGTCGTGGCCGACGAAATGCGTGAGATGACGCTCGGCCACTACTACCGCGTGACGGGACCAACGATGGGTCGGTACCTGTTGGCGAACGACGTCGAACTGCTCTCCGGGCCAGTGGATGCGGAAGCGGCGCTTACCAAAGCGAGGTCGATGTAACATGAGTGGCGCACCAACACGAGAAGTCGCACGCCGCACCTTCGCGGCGGAGTTCAACGACGCGAATTACACGTTCAAGGAATCGGACGACGAGCGCGCACCGGTCTACTTGCTCCTCCCCACGGGCGAGCGAGCGAACCGAGTCTTCGTCGTCGGAACCCTCACCGAAAAAGAGGACGTCGGCGAGGACAGCGAATACTGGCGTGGACGGGTCGTGGACCCGAACGGGGACACGTTCTTCGTCTACGCAGGGCAGTACCAACCCGACGCCGCGGCCATGCTTCGAGAACTCGAAGCACCGGCCTACGTCGCCATCGCCGGGAAGCCCCGGACGTTCGAGATGGACGACGGAACGGTGAACGTCTCGCTTCGCCCCGAGTCCATCACCGTGGTAGACGAATCGACGCGGGACCGCTGGGTGGTCGAAACCGCCGAGCGGACGCTCGAACGTATCGAAACGTTCGACGACGAGACGAACCGCTACGCGACGATGGCGAAAGAGCAGTACGAGCGACCCATCGACACGTACCGCGACAACGCGATTCAGGCGCTCGAAAGCCTGGATACCGGCGCCACGAGTGGCGGAAACGACGACGGTGCCAGCGATGGAAGCACCAGCGACGACACCGGTGAGGTAGCGGGCGACAACGAACCGCCGATGCAGTAGCGCGGCGGCGGGGAGCCCTCATCGAAACAACGCGGACAGTATCAATATTTCAGCGGTTGTCGGTCGTGCAGATACAGTCGAACAGCGCCGGGTATCGATATTGGCTACACGCACACGAACCCGAATCATGCCTGACGAACGAACCTCACCGAGCGGGGATTGGCAGGAGGTGTACGCGGAGATGGGAGCGGACACCTCGGCGGAGGGACCGGTCCACCCGTGCCCCAACTGTCGGCGAGAATCGACGCCCGTCTTTCGTCGCGTGTTCGAATGTGAGGAACACGGGGTCTGGACGCTCGATAAGGAGGGGAATCCCCGTCACGGGACCAAGACGGAAGCCCGAATCGAGCCGGAAGAGGCGGAAAGAGATTCGGGCGGAACGACGGCCGATTAATCCAGCGATTCGGGGAGTGCATCGTCCACGCGCTCGTCGAGCAATCCGGACCAGATCAGCGTCTCGGCGGCGGCAATATCCTCGTGGATGGGTCGGTCTTCGGTGAGCGGCGGCACGACTTCACGAACCGCGTTGTAGGCCGCGCCGGTTCCGACGCCGTGGGAGAGGTCATCGGAGACGAACTCCGACGCCTGCGCGCCGCAGACGAGTTCGATGCCGACGATGGAGAGCGTGTTCGCCACGGCACGGCGCGCGTTGTACGCGCTCTGGGCGCTCATGCTGACGTGGTCCTCCTGATTGCCGCTGACCGGCGTGTTGTCCATCGACGCGCGGCCGATGGAGCGGTTTTCGTTCAACAGTGCCGCGGCGGTGTACTGGGCGATCATGTAGCCCGAACGCAGGCCGCTGTGTTCGGTGAGGAACGGCGGGAGGTGCGGTTCCTGAACGTTCGGGTTGAGCATGCGGTCCACTCGACGCTCCGAGATGGCTGCGAGTTCCGTGACGGCGTTCGTCAGGTAATCGAGCGGAAGCGCGAGTGGGTCACCGTGGAAGTTCCCACCGGAAAGCACCGCGGCGTCTCCCGCACCGCTCGCGCGGCTGTGCACACTGTCGGCCGGGAAGATGAGCGGGTTGTCGGTCGCGCTGTTGAGTTCGATTTCGACGGCCGAACGCAGATGGGCGACGGCGTCCCGAACCGCGCCGTGAACCTGCGGCATGCAGCGAATCGAGTAGGCGTCCTGCACCCGGTCGCAGTTGCGGTGGGATTCGACGATTTCGGAATCCTCGGTGAGACGCTTGATGTTCCGTGCCGTCTTCGCGTGGCCGTCGTGCGGGCGAACGTCGGCGATGACGTGGTCCGCGGAGGCGGTCGTTCCCATCGTCACCTCGGTCGTGAGTGCTCCGGCGACGTCCGCCGCACGAATCGCCCGTTCGGTGTCGAGCACGGCGAGCGCGGCGAGGCCGACCGAAAGTTGGGTACCGTTGATGAGCGCCAAGCCCTCTTTCGCGGCGAGGGTTATGGGCTCCAGTTCGGCGGTTTCGAGCGCGTCCGCACCGTCCAGTTTCTCGCCGTCCACGGTCGCGGTTCCCTCGCCCATGATGACCAACGCGAGGTGCGCGAGCGGAGCGAGGTCGCCGCTCGCGCCGAGGCTGCCGCGGGATTTGACGACCGGGTGAATCCCCTCGTTCAGCATCGTGACGAGTTGGTCCACGACAAGTTCGCGGATGCCGGAGTAGCCCTTGACGAGCGCGTTGACGCGGCCGAGCATCATGGCCCGCACTTCCTCGCGGTCCAGTTCGCGGCCCGCTCCGGCGGCGTGGCTTCGAATGAGGTTCGTCTGGAGCGTCTCGATATCTTCGGGGGGAATCCGCTCGTCCACGAGTTCGCCGAAGCCGGTGTTGACGCCGTAGACGGCTTCGCCGCTCTCGACGACTTCTTCGACGCGTTTTCGTGCGGTTCGAACTCGTTCTCTCGCGTCTTCGGGGACGAATACGGTCGTGTCGTCGCGTGCGACACGTTCCACGTCCTCGGGCGTCAGGGATTCGCCGTCGATTTCGATTTCACTCATGATGGACCACCTCGCCGCCCTTCAGCACCGTTTCGACGGTGTTCACGCCGTAGTTGTAGGGAACGTGAACGTAGCTCGGCGCGTCGACGACGGCGATGTCGGCGGGCGTTCCGGGTTGGAGCGTGCCCGCTCCGTCCTGCATGTCGAGCGCCATCGCGGCGTGTTTCGTCCCCGCCACCAGCGCCTCGGCGGGCGTCATCCCCATCTCGACGCAGGCCAGTGAGGTTGCAAAGCCCATGCTCTGGGAGTGGCAGTTCGGGTTGAAGTCGGTCGCAATCGCCACCGGTGCGCCCGCATCGAGGAACGCCCTCGCGTCGGCGAACTCGGCACCGAGACCGAACGCGGTACCGGGAAGCAGGACGGGAACCACGCCCGCTGCCGTCAGCGCGTCGATGTCCTCCTCCGTCGCGTACAGGAGGTGGTCCGCGCTCGTCGCGCCGAGTTTCGCGCCGAGTTGCGACCCGCCGATGTGCGCGAGTTCCTCGGCGTGGATTTTCGGCGTCAGGCCGTAT
>NZ_JBAWAC010000158.1:0-7328 GCF_049589095.1 Haladaptatus sp.
GTATCTAATCGGGAGATTGGTCAATACGACCACATGATCTCGTCGGTCCGCTCAGCACTCATCTGTGCGAGAACGGAGAGCGCATAAATTTGGGCGAATTTGTGCCTGATTTCCGGAGAACTAGTCCGTAATCTCGGAAATCCCTGATGACCGTTCGCGTTTTTTCCCCTTCCATGGAAGCACGATCCGACCCCCGACAAGGAGTCAGCGCGAAGCGCGATATGCTAGAATCATATCTTCGGCGAGAGGTCGCGGACGGCGGCCACTATTTCAAGAGCAGGAAGATCGCGGTTGACATCGATCTGTCCGCGAAGGAGATCGGCGCGATGCTTCGTCAATTCCGAGAGACGGGGTCCGACTTTTCCATTACCAAATGGGGATACAGCGGCGGGACGACGTGGTACATCGAACGGGATCCGGAGTGACCAACGATAGATCACCGCGTTCGTTCCATCGACTCACCGCGTCCCCCCGTCGAATCACTCAGCGGGTGATTCGACAGTTGGCGTGTGCCAACCTTGGCGTGCGCCAACCAAATTCGTATCTCGGTTCCGTGCCGACTATCTTCCACAGTGAGCGATAGTATCTCCGAACGCGTCCGGCACAGGTGGACCGAACTCGAAAACGACTGGCAGGCGGTCTGTGTCGGTCTTTCAGTCGTCGTCATCGTCTCGTTCGGCATCACCATTCCGTGGTAACCCATGAAACGAACCGTCGTTCCCGGAATCATCGCCCTCCTCACCATCGGACTCCTCGCCCGGGCTTTCACGTCTGTCGTTCCCGGCGTCAACTATCTCATCGTCACGATACTCATCGGTCTCCTCATCGGTAACACATACGGCGTTCCGGACTGGGCACGTCCCGGCGTCGAGACGCACAAGGTTTGGCTCGAAGCGGGTATCGTCGTCATGGGTGCGAGCGTCGCGCTCGACCGCGTCGTCGCCGCCGGACCCACCATCCTCCTGCTCGTCGTCGCCACCGTCACGACGACGGTTCTCCTCGTCGAACTGCTCGCACGCCTCGTCTTCTCGATTCACGAGGAGACCGGATCGTTGCTGGCCGCTGGCTCCGGTATTTGCGGGGTGTCCGCCGTCGTCGCCATCGCGGAGAGCATCCGTGTCGAGGAAAATCACATCGCCTACGCGGCCGCGACGGTCCTGCTGTTCGATTCGACGACCCTCTTCGTCTATCCGGCCGTCGGTCACGCACTCGGCCTTTCGAGTACCGTCTTCGGCATCTGGGCGGGGCTGACCATGTTCAGTACGGGACCGGTAACCGCCGCCGGATTCTCGTTCTCGCAGACAGCGGGGCAGTGGGCACTGCTGGTGAAACTCACCCGCAACTCGATGATCGGACTCGCCGCAATCGCGTACGCTGTGTACTACGCTCGCCGGACGGGCGACGCTTCGGACTCGAACGACGGCGACGTCCCCGGCGGCTGGCGGTTCCTCTGGCGGACGTTCCCGAAATTCGTCTTCGGATTTCTGGGGGTCCTCCTCGTCGCGAACCTCGGTTTCCTCTCCGGGCAGCAGATCACGTCGCTTTCGAACGCGTCCGATTGGGCGTTCCTGCTCGCGTTCGCCGGTCTCGGTCTCGAAACCCGGCTCGACGAACTCCGCTCGACGGGGTACAAACCGATACTCGTCGTTTTCCTCGCCCTGCTCGTCGTCGCCACAGCCATGTTGTTCGTCGTACGGGCGCTGTTCTGAAATCGCCAACGGCAGTCTTTTTGCTCGCGCGGGAGTTCCCTCGACGTAGATGCGGGAGTTCACGTTTGCCATCGAATACGAACCGGGTGCGGACCCAATCATGGATGTCTTCATCGACCATCCGACCGTCGTCGCACACTCGCTCGATGGATTCGTGACCGAAGACCGGTTTTGGCGAATCGAACGCATCTCCGGGCCACAGTCCGCGCTCGACCGGATCGAAGCGGTTCGATTCGACGACGCGTGTTGTGGCGAGTCGATAACCGCACAACCGTGTGACGCGACGCGCTATCACGACGTGCTCGAACGCTCCTCGAACGAACTCGTCCTCTACACGTATCTGACGGACATTCGAGGCTGTGAGTCCGTTCACACCCTTGCGGGGAAACATCTCCCGGCAGGGTTGATATTCGAAACCCGCCGCCGCGAATCGACCCACTGGTGGCGGATTTTGATGCGCTCGGACCGGAACGTCGGCGTCTTCTACGACGACCTCGGGGCACGACTCGGTCCCGGTCTCTCATTTCGAATGGGGCACCTCCGCGATGCGAGTGGCTGGCGGCAGGATTCGTTCACCGTCTCGCTCCCCGAGGAACAGGAAGTCGCACTCCGCGCCTCGCTCGAAGCGGGCTACTACGAGCGGCCGCGCGCGGCGACGCTCGACGAAATCGCCGATGACCTCGAAATCCCCCGTTCGACGCTCTCCTATCGCCTTCGGCAGGCCGAAGCCCAACTCGTTCGTCGCTATGCCGGTGGGGACGAAGCCGATAGGTGGCTCGAATGAATCCCCATCTATCGGCAACATGGGATTAATGCGGCTCCCGGTGTAACGTTCCACAATGACAAACGATGCCACCAACGCGCTGGTCTCCGTCGGGTGGGTGATCGACCGACTCGACGACTTCCAGCGCGACGATCCCTCCTTTCGATTGGTGGAAGTCGATATCGACCCGAGCAACTACGACGAGGGGCATATCCCCGGGGCGCTGAAGATCGATTGGAAAACCCAACTTCAGGACTCGACCAGGTTCGACGTGCCGACGAAAGCGGCCTTCGAGGAACTACTCGGAAGTCTCGGTATCTCCGAGGAATCGACCGTCGTCCTGTACGGGGACATGATGAACTGGTTCGCCGCCCACGCCTACTGGCTTCTCACTTACTACGGGCACGAGGACGTGCGGTTGCTGAACGGCGGACGCGACCGGTGGGTGGACCAGGATGCACCCCTCACCGACGAGATACCCCAGTTCACGGAACGGTCGTATCACGTAACCGCGCCGAACCGATCCATTCGCGCCGACCAACCCGACGTCATGGACGCAATCGAACGCGAAGCGTCGCTCGTCGACGTTCGAACGCCGGAGGAATACCGCGGCGAAATCCTCGCGCCGCCCGGCTGGAACGAGGGCGTCCAGCGCGGCGGCCACATCCCCGGCGCGGTCAACGTCCCGTGGAGCCAAGTCGTCGATAGCGAGGGGCGATTCAGATCGGCGGACGAACTCCGCGAAATCTACGATGACGCGGGTATCGAGAGCACGGACGAGATCCTCACGTACTGTCGGATCGGCGAACGCTCCGCGCTGACGTGGTTCGTGCTACACGAACTGCTCGGCTACGAGACCGTACGCAACTACTACGGGTCGTGGGTGGAGTGGGGGAACACGGTCGGTGCGCCGATAGAGAAGGGACAACGCGCCGAAATCCGGCGTGAATAAGACCGTTCGCTGATTTTCCGTCGGTTCCACTCCTATTCGCTCTCTAACCGTTCGACCCGCCGTTCTAACTCCACGATTTTGCGATTCGCCTCCTCTATCGACTTCAGCAGTAACGACCCGAACAGAACGCCGACGACACCGCAGAACAGGAAACCGACACCCGCTCCGAGTACTCCGAACAAAACCAAACCGCAGCAAAATCCGATAATGGCCCCCAGCAGTGCCGACTTGAACATGACACTACCCATATCGGTTCGCACAGATCATTTCTGCTAAATATTTTCTCATACTACTCCTGCTGCAGCGTTCGAGAGATATTTCGGCAATCGTCGTCTCCTGTCATCGGTTCCACCTTTTTCGTCCGCCGAAGATGATGGAAAAATACCACTCCCCCCAACCGCTCCCCGGACTCTTGATATAGCGAGATACGATTTATGTGTCCGAGAGGATCCTCGGTCCGCGAAAAATCATGTGGGATGTTATCATGTAAAAGTAGGTCCTATCGCTACGAATCGACTGTCCAGTGTGGCGGTTTGCGGGAACGGGAATACCTTGCTCGGGCAGCGAGGACGGTTACAGTAGCGAGTAGATGTTCTCCTCGTACACTTCTCGGACCCTGTCGCCCCAGTTGTGCGTGTAGGTGTCAATGATGTCGCTCGCCACGTCGCCGCGGAGGTATTTCACGATACCGCGGTCGCCGGTTCGGTCGCGGAGATGTGTGGTGAAGAAGTGCCGGAAGTAGTGGGGGGTGACGTTCTCTTCCGCACCGCCGCCGGTCCGATACCATCCGGCTTCGCGGGCGTGTCGTTCCACGATGTTCCGGACCATCTTCGGCGTGAGCCGCTCGCCCCAATTGCCGCTCGTACTGACGAACAGCGGCTCAGCGGGCGATTGGGAGTCCGGCCGGATCGCCAACCACCGAAGGAGTACCTTTCGGAGTTCGTCGTCCACGGGGACGATTGTCTCCCGTTTTCGCTTGTTCGAAGCGGTTCGTTCCTCCCCATTGACGACGTTCCCGCGAACCGCGTCCGCTCCGATAAAGATCGAGTCGGGACGGCCACCGAGCTGTGGCCGTCTCCCGAGGTCGTACGCCGACTGGATGGCTTCGTCGGTGAGATTCACGTCCCGCACGTCGAGGTTACTCACCTCGCCGACGCGCATCCCCGTCTTCAATAGCGTGCAGACGACCGCCCGCTCCAACGGGTGGGAGATTCCGTCCACGAACTCCCGCATTTGTGCGACCGAAATCTCGCGCCGAGTCGGGTCCTTGTCGATGGACTCGTTCATCTCCTCGACCACGAGTGCCATCGGATTCGATTCGAACGCGCCGACCTGCGTCATGTAAGCGTAAAACCGGTGGAGATAGGCCGCGTAGGTCGCGATCGTGCTCTCCGCGTTCTTCCCCCGCAGGGTATGAATCCACGCCATGCAGTCACGCTGTGTCGCCTCCCCGGGGGCGACTGACCGGCCCGACGGATT
Source organism: Haladaptatus sp. (assembly GCF_049589095.1). Lineage (NCBI taxonomy): Archaea > Methanobacteriati > Methanobacteriota > Halobacteria > Halobacteriales > Haladaptataceae > Haladaptatus > Haladaptatus sp. The sequence goes on from NZ_JBAWAC010000158.1 coordinate 4,904, forward strand.
CCGGTCGGAGTCGGTGATGAACGCCTCGAACCGTCGTAAAACGCGTTCGTAAGCGTCTCGCGTTCGCTCGCTCTTACCGTGATAGAGGAGGTCTTGGAGGAAGTACCCCACCGGGTCGTCGGGGTTCGGATCGGTGGGGCTACTCGCCGCCATCCGTTCCCTCGACTAGCACGTACCCTCCGTGCCGCACGCTGTACTGAACACGGTTCCGGGATTGGAGTTCGCTGAGCACTTCGTCGAGTCGCTCCTCGAAGTCCCCCATGAGCTGTTCGATCAGTTCGTCACCCGACAGGTTTCCCTCCTCTGCGAGGGTTTCGAGCACCCTCTCTTCGAGGTCGTCACCCCTAGGGGTCGAGTCGCTAGAAGTGCCTTCCCCGGGATCGAGTTCGAACCCCCGCCGACCGGCTTGAACCATCGCCTTGACGAATTCGCTCTGGCTCATGTCGAGTTCGTCGGCCTCGGATCGCCACTGTTCTTTCTGATATTTTGGGATGTGTGTCTTGACGACGGTCCGTTCGGCTCCCTCTTCGACCATGATTTTCCATCTCACGCAGAGCATATTAAGCTGTCCCACGTTCTGTGATAAGCGAACTAATCTCCCTTTATGGGACAACAATAACCCCGATCACGTCTTGCGATTCTCTCGCGTCCTTGCAGGAATTGTTCGTCGAGCCTTGCAGAATTCCCTTGCAGCCTTGCAGTCCATTTCGGGCTTTTTCGGGGCGGTCGTTCGTGTTGGTTCGGTCGTCTAACGGGGACATTGATTATAAATGTTTTGCACCCCAATCGTCTGTCATCTCCCTCGAAATTGTCGTACAAAATTGTCATCCATATTCTCTTTTAGGGGCGTCCTACAAGGGGTTTGGCCACACTGGCAAACGAGTGGGGTCATTAATTCGTCGCCAGTCACCGAGTCGTTATTATCTTAACCAGCACTGTTCGACTCGTCGGTCGCTGGCACCCAGCCGTTGATCGATGGGGACCCGCAACCGTCTCGTCGGACGACTTTCTATTGGGTTGTCTACGAGGTCCATCGTGGTCGTCACTACCGGCCGCCCCTCGACAGTGCAGCAACGACTGTGATTCACCGTTCCGACCTGTAAGGTTTATTCCTGCCCGGTCTGTGGCTGTCAGTATGCCCGGAAATACCGTCGGAATCTGGATCGGCGAAGACGACGATCTTATCGAGCGCTTCGACGAAGCGTTGGGAACGAAAGAACCCACGTACTCCCGTTCCGAATCGATCAAGGACTCGATGGAGTTCTATCTCCACATCCAGGATGCACTCGACGATATGGACCTGACGTTCCCATCCGAACGGGACAAGCGAATGTGGATTCGTCAGGCAATCTTTGACCGCGCTCGTTCTGAAGCCCAACCCGAATAACGTGTCTTCTCGCTATTCGCCGAAACTCTCCGTCCGATCTGGCACTGATAAATCTCATGTCGCCATATGGATCTAATCCGATCATCGCTCGTGTAGTCGTTCCAACTCTCCAAAAACCAACTCCGTCGGTCCGAGTCCACGAATTCAATCGGCGTTGGACGTCCCTTGACTTCCCTCTATGTCGATATCGCCCTCCTCGGCGTCTTCGATGGGCGGACTGTTCCAGTACTCGTGATTCTCCTCGACGCGGAAACAAGCACACACCGACGCGTCGCCGACGTCCATCGGTTCTGGCGTCTCGCGCGTGCACACCTCACGCGCTTCCGGACACCGCGTGTGGAACCGGCACCCGCTCGGCGGGTTCACCGGGTCCGGAATGTCGATTTTCCGCATCGGGAAGTCGCCCGTCACCGACATGTCCATTCCCAAATCCGGCGTCGCCCACCGCAGTACCGACGTGTACGGGTGGTTCGGACTGCCGATCAACTGCTCGGCCGGGCCGAGTTCCGCCAACCGACCCAGATACATCACGCCCACTTTTCCGCCACCGTGCTCGGTGAAATATCGCGCGTTCGACAGATCGTGGCTAATGAACACGTACGAGGTGTCGAACACCTCCTGCAATTCGAGCATCAAGTCCATCATCTCCACGCGCAGCGATACGTCCAACGCGCTGATCGCTTCATCAGCCAGGATCACGTCCGGGTTCATCAACAGCGCCCGGCACAACACGACCCGTTGTTTCTCCCCGCCCGAGAGCTGATGCGGGTAGCGTTCGGCGAAGTCCGCCGCCGGGTTCATCCCCACCCGTTCGAGGAGCGAGTAAATCCGTTCCCGGCGTTCGCCCGTGCTCAAGCCCGGACTCACCTGGCGAAGTGGTTCCGAGAGAATCGCCACGATGCGCCGGTTCGGATTCAGCGAACTTCCCGGATCCTGATGGATGATCTGCAGCGATTTGCGCACGTCCATCCATTCCAGGTCGCTGTCGCTGTTGCCGTCCCGAATGTCCCAGATGTCGTGCCCGCGGTATTTCACGCT
>NZ_JBAWAC010000159.1:0-5869 GCF_049589095.1 Haladaptatus sp.
GTTTCGGCACAGGCGTCGATGAGTTCCTCGCGCAGGACCGGGTGTGTCACCGCTACCGAAGCGTCCGTGTCTTCGAGTTGGTAGGAGAGCTCTCGGGCCTTGTACTGCGGGTTGACGGGCGAAACGACGACGCCAGCACGAAACGCGCCGAGGAGGACGACGACGTACTCCGGACAGTTCGGCAGGTAGAGTAGGAGGCGGTCGCCGGGGTCGAACCCCCGCTCGTGGAGTCCTCCTGCGAACGCGGCCGCGCGTTCGTCGAGCGATTCGTACGATAGCTCACGACCGTCCATTTCGATGGCGACGGCATCGCCGCGACGGTCGGCGGTCGCTTCGAACAACCGGGCGACGTTACCGCCTTCGACCGACCGAAGGGCTACAGGTACGTCCATACCCTCTGTGCGACGGTATCACACATTGCTTTACCGGACGGCTATGTGTTGTCGATAGCAGTTACCGAACACAGACGAAATGCGGTGTACAGTTAACGATGGTCGGTGAACTGGCGTCCGAAACGTTCCGACAGGCATCGAGTACGATGATGTGACTGGGTAGCATACGCTCAGAACTCGCCCCGTCGAACTTCCACCAGTGTGATTTGATAGCGTGCGGAACATATCTGTTAACGAGAGATACGCTCTTTCCTAACGACGTTCATCATTAACTATGGTCGAAGCTACCATCGACGTGATCGACCGCGGGGGATTGGAATGTGACCTCAACTACCTCATCGAGGGGAACACGCTCGGGAGTCACGACGAGCCAAATCCGGACACCGACTACATCGAGATACCGGTGTTCAACCTCGTCATCGACCATCCCGAGGGGACCATCCTCTGGGATACGGGCAACCACGAGGACGCGCTCGACGGCCACTGGCCGGAGGGCTTGAAACAGGCGTTCTATCCCCACGACGTCCGCGAACACGACCTTCGGGACGACCTCGGGGACGCGGGATACGACATCGACGACATCGACTACGTGTTCCAAACGCACCTGCACCTCGACCACGCTGGCGGTCTCCATCACTTCGACGGGACGGACACGCCGGTGTTCGTCCACGAGGAGGAGTTGAAGTTCGCCTACTATAGCACGAAGACGGACGAGGGAAGCGGCGCGTACATCCTCGGCGATTTCGACCACGACCTCAACTGGCAGGTGATACACAAGGACCGTGAGACCCACTTCGAGGACGTCGAATTCGTCCACCTCCCCGGCCACACGCCGGGGTTGACGGGAACGGTCGTCCACCTCGAAAACGACGGGACCGTCGCGTTCGCGGGCGACGAAATCTACCAGACCGAAAACTACGAGAACGGGACGCCGCTGGGTGCCGGTCTGCTCTGGAGTCATCGCCACTGGTTCGACAGCCTCCAGAAACTCAAGGAGATAGAACGCAAACACGACGCAGAAGTCGTGTACGGCCACGACCCCGACCAGTACGAAACCATCAAAGGCGGGTGGTCCTGAGATGAGTTACGAGCGGTCGGTCTCCGCACCGTCCCACGAACTCTCGCCGGAAACGGTCTGGCACATCCAGATGCCACAGATTCGGTTCGGCAGGGACGCGACGGACGAACTCGCCTTCCAGTTGCGCGATTTGGGGGTTGACGAGGACGCCCACGGCCTCATCATCACCGACGAAACGCTCGCGGACATCGGCCACGTCGACCGCGTCGAGACGCACATCGACGACGCCGAACTCGCCGTCGATGTCTACGACGAATCGAACCGTGAGCCGTCCGTTTCGGACATCGAGGACTGTCTGAAGTTCGTCCGCGACGAGAAGGGCGAGGAGGGCTACGACTTCTACGTCGGTCTCGGCGGCGGCAGTTGTATGGACACCGCGAAGACGACCCGCGCGGTCATCGCCAACGGCGGCGGTCCGCTGGACTACATCGCCGCACCGACCGGCGAAGGGGAGGCGCTCACGGAATCCGGCCCGCCGCTCATCCTGATGCCGACGACGGCGGGAACTGGAGCGGAAATCTCGCCGGTCTCCATCCTCTCGGTGGAGGAAAAGGAGATCAAGGAGGGAATCTCCAGCAACCACGTCCGCGCCGACGCCGCGGTGCTCGACCCGACGCTCACGACCACGCTCCCGCCGGAATTGACGGCGAAGACGGCGATGGACGCGCTCGGGCACGCCATGGAGGGGTACACCACCCACGAGTTCGATTCTCTCCTCCGGCCGACCGACCCGGCAGAGCGTCCCGTCTACGCCGGACGGACGCCGCTCACCGAGATGTTCTCCGAGAAAGCCATCGACCTCCTGTCGAACAACGTCCGAAAGGCGGTCCACAACGGGGACAATCTCGACGCTCGGGCGAACATGCTACAGGGTGCGCTCTTCGGTGCCATCGCAGGGTTAACAGCGGGCGCGAGCCTCTGTCACGCGATGGCCTATCCGGTCGGAAACAAGTATCACACCTACCACGGCGAAACCATCGCGGTGTTGACCCCCGCGAGTACCATCGACTACAACTCGGCGAGCGACCCGAAACGCTTCGCCGCGCTCGCCCGCCGGTTCGGCGTCGATACCACGGGAATGACCCCCGGCGATGCCGCGGACGAGTTGAAAGCGGAGTACATTCAGCTTCAGCGCGATCTGAACGTCCTGCCGAGCGGACTCAACGAACTGGCCGGAATCACCGAGGACGACGTCGATTGGCTGGCGAAACAGACCGTCGACACGCAGGCGCGACTGCTCCGCTGTAACCCCCGTCCGGTGACCGAAGAGGACGTCCACGGTATCTTCGTGGACGCGCTGTACAACTGGGATTAGGGCTTCGCTTCGCGGAGGTCCGCCCGTCGAATCTTTCCCGTCGTCGTTTTCGGGAGTTCGTCGAGGAACGCGATTTCGCGCGGATATTCGTACTTCGCCAGCCGTTCTTTCACGTACGATTGGAGTTCGTCAACGAGCGCGTCGTCCGGGTCGTAGCCGTCCGCGAGGACGACGAACGCCTTCGGAATCTCCCCCCGTTCGTCGTCGGGGACGCCGACGACGGCCGAATCGGCCACGCCTTCGTGACCGGCGAGGCTTTCTTCGATCTCTTCCGGGCCGATGCGGTAGCCCGACGAGATGATGACGTCGTCCGTACGCGAGACGAACGTGATGTAGCCGTCCTCGTCGCGCTTTCCGAGGTCCTCGGTCAGAAGCCAGCCGTTCCGAACCTTTCGCTCGGTTTTCTCGGGACGGTTCAGATACTCCTTGAAACAGACGGGGTCGCCCTCGTACCGAACCGCTATCTCGCCGACTTCGCCGTCCTCGACCGTCGGTTCCGCCGTCTCGGGGTCCACGATTCGGACGTCGTGGCCGGGACCGCCGAGGCCCATCTTCCCCTCGCGGAACTCGGTGAGGGCGGTACAATCTCCGATGGTCAGGTTCGCCTCCGTCTGTCCGTACGCTTCGTGAACGGCCGCCCCGTCGAAGGTGGTCTCGCCCCACTCGACGATGCTCTGGCCGAGCGATTCGCCGCCGCTCGGGATGACGCGCACCGAATCGACGTCGTACCGGTCGGCGGGGGAATCGACGTTCATCATCATCCGAAGCGCGGTGGGCGGCGCGAAAAAGATTGAGACGCCGTAGCGTTCGACGGTTCGAAACGCCGCTTCGGGGTCGAACGGCCCGCCTTCGTAGGCGACGATGGGTCGGCCGTAGTACAACGCGGGGAAGACGATGTCGAACAGCGACGCGACCCACGCCCACTCGGAGGGCGTCCACGCCACGTCCGTCTCCCGGACGTCGAGGTTACAGAACGAGGTCAGGAACAGCGGGAGGTGGCCGAGGAGCATTCGATGGGCGTGGAGGACCCCTTTGGGATTACCCGTGGTCCCGCTCGTGTAGATGATGATGGCGTCGTCCTCGGCGTCGGTTTCGACGATATCGCGGTCCCGCGAGCACCGCTCCATCGCGTCCCAGATATCGGTTTCGTCGTCTTCTGGCTCGTCGACATCGACCGTGAGAACGGTTTCGAGCGTATCGAGGTCGTCGCGCACGGTCCGGAGGGTCTCAACGTTCGACTCGTCGACGATGCAAGCCACCGATTCGGAGTCGGCGAGTCGATACGAGAGGCCGTCGATTCCGAAGAGAGTGCTCAACGGAATCGAGACGGCTCCCAACTTCCACGCGGCGATGTGGGTGATGAGCGTTTCGGGCTTCTGCGGCGCGTTCACGCCGACCCGATCACCGCGACCGACGCCGTGGTCCGCGAGGTAGTTCGCGAGCCTGTTCGTCAGGTTTCTGAGTTCCCAAAACGTGTAGGTTCGTTCCCTCCCGTCCCCGTCCGTGGCGAAGAGGGCGACACGGCCTCGCTCGTCCGCCCACCTGTCGCAGACGTAGTCGGCCATGTTGAACGCAGAGGGAACCTCCCACTCGAAGGAGTCGTGTAGGTGGTCGTAGTCGTCCCACTCGTCCTCGTAGAAGTGGTACGCATCGAGCCGCTGGTTGTGACCCATGCTATATTCCACCACATCGTTCGTGATAATACTGTCCTCGGTTCGGGGAAGTGCGGGATCAGTTCGATCGAACGATCGATCGCTCGGAATGTCGATTCTTTGGCAGTGATAACCGGATCCCTCAGAAAAATAACGTGGATAAGTTCTGTTGTGATAATCCCAACCATCGATAAACGCTTTTGCGATGGCGCTACGTAGCACGGACAACGCATGAATTTGGTTCAGCACGTGGCGGACGCGGCGGCCGAACGCGGGGACGCACCGGCGATCGTCTACGAGGGACGGGAAACCTCCTACGAGGCGTTCTGGACGCGAACGGGGCAGTTCGCGGCCGGGCTTGCCGAGCGCGGAATCGGGAGCGACGACCGGGTTGCGATCTATCTCCCGAACCTGCCGCAGTTCGTCACCGCGTTTCACGGCACGCTCCGGGCAGGCGGCGCGGTCGTTCCGATGAACCCGCAGTACAAGCGCCGCGAACTCCGCCACCTCCTCGGGGACAGCGGCGCGAAAGCCGTCGTCACGCTTCCCGACCTCGTCCAACACGTCGATGCGGTTCGGGACGAAACCGACGTCGAAGCGGTCGTCACGGTCGGCGAGGATGCGGAAGGGGACGACGTCGTCCGCTTCGAGGAGTTCCTCGCCGACGGGACGCTCCCGGTCGTCGAACGTGCCGCCGACGACGTGGCTGTCCAACCGTACACCTCGGGGACGACCGGGACGCCGAAGGGCGTCCTGCTCACGCATCACAACCTCGCGTGGGACGCGCACGCGGCGACGAATCCCATTCCCGACGGAATCCGCCCGGACGACAAACATCTCGGCGTCCTCCCTCTGTTCCACATCTTCGGCATGACGGTGACGATGAACGCCACGCTGTTCGACGGCGGAAGCTACTATCCGCTCCCGACGTGGGACGCCGAGCGGACCGCCTCGTTGGTCGAATCGGAGATGCTGACGCTCAGTCACGCGGTGCCCGCGATGTACAACGACCTCGCGAACTTGCCCGAGGACGACGAATACGACCTCTCCTCGCTCAGGTTCGCGAACTCCGGCGGGAGCGCGTTGCCGAACGAAGTTCGGCGGGCGTTCGAGGAACGGTTCGACGTCGCACTGTACGAGGGGTACGGACTCACGGAAACCAGCCCCGTCACGCACGCGAACCACGTCGGCAGTCGGCGGCCCGGCAGTATCGGCCAACCGCTCGACGGCGTTTCGGCGCGTATCGTGGACGACGAGTTCGGAGAGCGCCCGCCGGTCGAACGCGGCCCGGTCGAGGAGGGGAGCGTGAACCTCGGCGAGATCACCGGCGAACTCGTCGTCTCCGGCCCGAACGTCATGAAGGAGTACTACGAGCGTCCCGAGGCGAACGCGGATGCGTTCACCGAAGCGGACGGAAAGCGGTGGTTCCACA
>NZ_JBAWAC010000160.1:0-9804 GCF_049589095.1 Haladaptatus sp.
ATCGACCACCTCGCGAGCGAGTACGCGGGCAACCTCTCCGGTGGTCAGCGGAAACTGCTGGAGATGGCGCGGGCGCTCATGACCGACCCGCAGATGGTACTGTTGGACGAACCGCTCGCGGGTGTCAACCCGTCGCTGGAGAAGAAACTGCTCAAACACGTTCACGAACTCCGTGAACGCGGCTACACGTTCCTGCTCGTCGAACACGACATGGACGTCATCATGAACAACTGCGAACACGTCATCGTCATGCACCAAGGAAAAGTACTCGCCGAAGGGGAACCCGCGGCGATCCGTTCGAACGATCAAGTCATCGACGCCTACCTCGGGGAGGAGATCTGATGGCGCTGCTCGATATCGACAGCTTGGACGCGGGGTACGGCGAGGACTTACAGATCCTTTCGGACGTCGATATGCGCGTCGAGGACGGCGAGTACGTCACCATCGTCGGTCCGAACGGCGCGGGGAAATCGACCGTGATGAAATCCGTCTTCGGGTTGACGACGTACATGGGTGGCAGCATCGCGTTCGCCGGAACGGAGATCCATGGCGACGCCCCCGAGGACATCATCCACCTCGGACTGGGGTACGTGCCCCAGAACGACAACGTGTTCTCGTCGCTCACCGTGGAGGAGAACCTGGAGATGGGGGCGTACATCCTGGACGAAGTGCCGGAGGACGCCATGCAGGAGGTGTTCGACCGCTTCCCAATCTTGGACGAGCGCCGGGAGCAGAAAGCGGGAACGATGTCCGGCGGTCAACAGCAGATGTTGGCGATGGGCCGGGCGCTCATGCTCGACCCCGATCTGCTGATGTTGGACGAACCGAGTGCGGGGTTGGCTCCCGACCTCGTCGCCGAGATGTTCAACAAGGTGGACGAGATCAACGACCACGGGACTGCCATCCTGATGGTCGAACAGAACGCGAAGGAGGCGCTCCGACGCTGTGACCGCGGCTACGTGCTCGTGCAGGGTCAAAACCGCTTCATGGACACCGGCGACGCGCTGCTGGCGGACGACGAGGTCCGACAGGAGTTCCTCGGCGGATAATCCCGGGATTTTCGGCGGATACTCCCGTACCACCTCGTTTCATCGTGCCACAATCGCCAAGGACCAGCACCGCGTGTCATCGTCATGATTCGCTCACGGCGGAGCGGTTCGGCCGTCGCACTCGTGGTCGTCCTCGTGCTCGCTTCAGTTCTCGTTTCCGGCGCACCCGTGCCGACGATACCGGCTTCCGCGTCCCAGTCCGCCGAGACCGCATCTCAGTCCGCCGACGCTGCCCCGACGTCCCTCGATTCCTGTACGCGGATCACCCACTCCGGCCACTACGTCCTCTCCAACGACATCGAAACCCGTCAGCGGGCGTGTCTTCGGATCGACGCCGACGATGTGACCCTCGACGGAGCGGGACACGTCGTGGACGGACGGGTGTTTTGGGAGGGTACGGCGGGCATCGCCGTGACGGGTCGAAACGTCACGGTTCGAAACGTCACGGCCATCAACTGGACGTTCGGCATCGAATACGAGAACGCGAGCGCCGGAACGGTAGCGAACGTGACGACGTGGCGAACCGCGGACGGGGTCTCGGTGTTACGCTCCCCGAGGACACGTCTCCGGCGGGTGACGGCGACGAACGGGTTCACGGGAATCGCGATGAGCGACTCGAACGGGAGCCGAATCTCTGACAGCACCGTCCGCGATACGAGTTCGTCGGGCGTGTTCGTCTCCGACTCCGAAAACGTGTCGCTGGCGAACGTCTCGGTCGCGCGAAGTAAGATCGGCGTGGCGCTGGCCGGGGTCCGAAACGGGAGCGTGACGGACGTGATCGTTCGCTCGACAGAGGATGGCATCCTGCTGGTCGATTCACACGACAACACGATACGGAACGCGACACTGACGAACCCGGACGGCAGCGCAGTCGTGACGCGTTCGAACGCGAACGCGAACGACAATCCGATCGTCGGTAGCCGTGGGAACTGGACGACACGCGACGCGTCGAGGACGCACGCGAAAAACGGGCGAGAACGTGGCGTTTAGCTCAGCGCTTGCTGGATGACGGCCGTGTACGACGATTCGCCCTTGTTGAACGCGACCTGTTTGCTTACCGAACCACCTTGGCTCGACGTGAATTTCTTCGTGAACTGATTCGACAGCTGTTGGCCGTAATCGTTGTTCACGTACAGCGTCGCGGCGGTTTTCGCGCCGAGCCGTTCCGCTGCGATTTGCGCCATTATCGCACCCTGAAGCAAGTCACTCGGTGCGGTTCGGAAGATGAAGTCGTTATCCTTCAGGTTCGTGACGGTGACCGCCGTGCTCGACGGCGAACAGCCCACGATCTGATTCGGGACGAACACCTCGGTCGCGACCGGGATGTAGTTCCCCGAGGATGCCGGGCCGGAGATAGCCGGGAAGCCCGCGTTGACGAGCGCGTTCGCGCCGCTGAGCGACGCCTGTCGGTCGGTCTGTGTGTCCTCGACCTGCGTTTGGACTTCGAGGTCGACGTTCCCGTCGTTCACCTGCTTGATCGGAATTTGCGACGCCTGCACCATCGGTCCACCGACAGACGCGAGGTCGCCGGTCTGCGGGAGCAGGATTCCGACCTTGATCGTTCGGCCCATTCCACCCGGGGCGCTGTTCGCCTCGGGTCCACCCGGTTTGCTCGTGAACTCCCGCGTGTTGACGACTTTGATGCCGTCTTTCGTCTGCGGTGCGAACTTCCAGACGTCGTAGGCGGCGGACGCCGGACCGCCGTGTACGTCGAAGTTCGTCGAACTCGATGCACCTTGATAGTTGATATCGTCCCCGTTCGCTGCGGCTTTGACGGCGTCCACGAAGTTCGCTGGACCGAACTCCTTTCCGGGCGGGTTGGCGACCCGACGCATCTGATCGCGGATCTTGGTTCCGTCGTTCGCCCCTGCCGCCGCGTTGGCGAGGATGAGGATGGCGACGGAATCGTACGATTGGGCCGTGAAGACGCTCGGTGGTGCGTTGTACTGCTCTTGAAAGAGCTTCGTGAACGCCTGCTGGTTCGGCCCGGCGGCGGCAGGTGCCGTCCCGGTGACGTTTTTCATGTCGTTGCCGACTTCCTTCGGTAGACTGGCGCTCTGTAACCCGTCCGGAACGAGAACGGGCACGGATTGTCCGGTCCCGTAGAAGTCGCGGAACAGCTGAATCCCGCTTTCCGGATAGCCGATGACGGTGAGCATGTCCGGCCCACCCCCCTGTTGTAGGGTTCCCATCAACCCGACGGTACTCGTTGCACCTACCGCTCGGAGGTAGGTGCGGCGGTCGATTTTGTGACTCATACCCGGTGAGAGTCTCAACGTTCCGATGCAAAAATATATCTTAAACTATCATTATAGATGTCGCTCGATTCATCGGATGCCGACCGATACGGTAGGGACGACGGTCTCCATCGAAAACGGTCGAATTAGAGGGGAGCGATTAGCTCGAACCGGTCGCCTTTTTGATGACGGACGTGTAGGAGGATTCACCCTTGTTGAACGACACCTTCTGTAGCACCTTTCCGTCGTACTTGTCGGTGAACGTTTTGGAGAACTTGTCCGACAGCTGTTGGCCGTAGCTGTTGTTCACGAACAGCGTCGCGGCGGTCTTGCCGCCGAGCTTCTTGGACGCGACTTGCGCCATCACCTTGCCTTGGAGCAGGTCGCTCGGTGCGGTCCGGAAGACGAAGTCGTTGTCGTCCAAGTTCGTCACGGTCAGCGCCGTACTGGACGGCGAACAACCGACGACGCCCTGTTTGATGTACACCTGCTGGCTCACCGGGATGTTGTTCCCCGAGGATGCCGGGCCACAGATGGCCGGGAAACCGGCGCTGACGAGCGCGTTCGCGCCGCTGAGCGACGCCTGTTTCTTGGTCTGTGAATCCTCGACCTGGGATTTTACCTTGATGCTGATGCCCGCGTCGTTCACTTGCTTGACCGGCATCTTCGCGGCTTTGATCATCAGGCTCCCGGTCGAGCCGAGGTCACCGGTTTGGGGGAGTAGGATACCGACCTTGGCGGTCCGATTTTTCCCACCGGGCGAGCTATCGGCCATCTTGCCACTCGGTTTGCCCTCGAAGGTGATGGTATCCTCCGTCTTGATCCCTCCGTCGGCGCTCGAATCGAACTTCCAGACGTCGTAGGCCGCGGACGCCGGGTCACCCTTCTTGTCGAAGTCCACGACGCTGGACGCCCCTTGGTAGTTGATGTCCTCGCCGCGTGCGGCGGCTTTGACGGCGTCCACGAAGTTCTCCGGTCCGTACTTCTGTCCGCCGGGATTGGCGACCCGTCGCATCTGGTCGCGGATCTTGCTTCCGTCGTTCGCCCCCGCCGCCACGTTGGCGAGGACGAGGACGGCGACCGCGTCGTAGGAGTGGGAGTTGAACACGCCCGGTTCGCGGTTGTACTCGTCCTTGTACATCTGATTGAACGCCTTCTGATTCGGCCCGGACGCCGCAGGGGCCGTTCCAGTGAGGTTCGCCATATCGTTGCCGACGTTTTTGGGCAGCGTCGAATCCCGCAACCCGTCGGGGACGATTATTTTTTGGTTTCCGTCGGTGCTCTGGTAGTAGTCGCGGAACAGTTGAATTCCGCTTTCCGGGTAGCCAATGACGTTGAGAACGTCGGGACCACCGCTGTTGTCGCCGCCTCCGCCGCCGTTTCCGTCACTACTGCTCTTGCTGGTACTGCTGTCGTCGCCGGCACCGCCACCGCCGATACAGCCTGCGAGACCGGCAATTCCGGTTGCACCCAGTCCCTTCAGCACGTCACGTCGATCGATATCATATCGCATGGACAGCCATGGGTCTCGACTCAGGCGATATAAATCTACCTTTCCAGATTATTAACACTCGAAAATATTGACGTTAAATATTAATAATTAATAATTTTAATAGGTCCCGGAGTGATTCGGGTTTCGGAAAACTGGAACCGCTAAAATTCGCGACAGTCGGCACAGACCAACTGCCCGTTGACGTTCGTCAGATCGTGAGTCAGCGCGCCACAGACCTCACAGATGCTTTGACCCTCGTATTCGGTCCCGCCGTTCGTTCCCATCCGGTTTCCGAGGTCCCCTTGGTCGATCTCCCGTTCCTGTGTTCGCGAGATGCTCGACGGGGACGTCGAAGCCGAAATCACGTCCCGTTCGGTGAGCACCCCGAGCAGTTCGTCGTCAACGGTGACGATGATCCGGCGAATCCCCTGTTGGGCCATCATCCCCGCGGCGTCGGCTACGCTCCGGTCGGGTTGCACCGAGAGCACGGGTTTCGACATCGCTTCCGAAACCGTCGTTTCCATCGGGTCGTCTTCGTTCGCGACGAGGGCGATCACGTCCGATTCGGTCATGATACCGACCGGTTCGTGACCCCTGAGAACGACGACGCTCCCGACTCCTTCGTCGTGCATGAGACGAACCGCTCCGAGAACCGAATCGGACTCGCTGACGCCGACGTATTCCCGCGTCATCACGTCCCGCACGATAACTTCCGCGTCCATGTGTGAACAGTTGACATGGCCGTTCTAAAAAGTATCCCCGGCACCTTTATTCCCACGTCCAGCGAAAGGTACTAGCCGATTTTTCGCCGACGAACGATGCGATTCGAAATTGTTCGAATCGATTTATCAGACACCGACTACTCGAATTCGATCCTGCTTCCGGTCGCTCGACACGTCTCCAAGGCGTGCTTCGCGTCCATTCCGGCGGTTTGCGGGACTCGCCCCGTACCGACGCCGACTTTCAGTTCGACTTCGACCGTCTCCTCGACGTGCTCGATGACATCCTCGTAGTCCGATTCGTCCATGTTCGGGCAGACCGCGATGACGTTGTCGCCGCCGACGAAGAACGACAGGGCGTCGTGTGCCTCGCGCATGTATCGCATCAGTTCCGCGTAGCCCTGTTCGATGTGGATGAAGGAGTCGAAGGCGTTCACCTCGTCGGTGTAGTTGCCCGTCATGTCGTTGACGTCGAAGTGAGCGATCTGCACGTCGTCGTCGGTTCTGAACTCCTCGTCGATCGTCCGTCCGTCGAGGATCTCGCGGCGCGAATGATCCTGCGCGCTCCCGGCGTCCTGCAGCAGTTCCGTCGCATCTTCGAGCGCCTGAATCGGACTCGTTCCGGTGGCGACGCTCAAACTGACGGTCACAGGGTAGCGATTTCCGACCGATTCCTGCACGAGCGCGTGATCGGACAACGAGAGACCGTTCGTCACGGCCACCATGTTGTCGAAGCGGGTGAAGAAGACGTACCCTTCCCGGTTACCGATGAGTTGGGAGAGGTCGGCGTACAATCGCGATTGAAGCGTTTGGAGGTCGACTTCCCGACGCGGTTCCGGCGTCACGGTCCACGGCCCGTAGTTGTCGATTTGTATCAACGTGAGTTGGGCGTTCGTCACAGTTGGTCGGGAGTTGGGCACACGGTATTATAAGCGAACCTAATCGTGATTTGCGTCTCAAAAATGGAATCGACGGGAACCGATCAGATTCCACACTAATCCCGAAGTCGGGGGATTCAAATCGTCGTTTCCCCTGCACCCCACAATGAGTATTCCGTCGTTCGTCATCGGTATCGCCGGGGGTACCGGCGCGGGGAAGACGACAGTCGCCCGTGAAGTCACGGAATCCCGGAGCGATTCGGTCACCCGGATTCCGTTGGACAACTACTACAAGGACCTCTCGCACCTCGATTTCGAGGAACGCGCCGAGGTGAACTACGATCATCCGTCGGCGTTCGAGTGGGAACTGCTGCGTGAACACCTCGATTCGCTCCTTTCCGGACAGGCCATCGAGATGCCCCAATACGATTTCAGCGTTCACAACCGGAAGGACGAACGCGTCACCGTCGAACCGACGGACGTGGTCGTGCTCGAAGGAATACTCGCGCTGTACGACACCGACGTCAACGAGATGCTCGATTTGCAGGTGTACGTCGAAACCGACGCCGACGTGCGAATCCTCCGCCGAATCGAGCGGGACGTGGTGGACCGCGGCCGTGACCTCGAAGGCGTCATGGACCAGTATCTCTCCACGGTGAAACCGATGCACGAGCAGTTCGTCGAACCGACGAAAAAACACGCCGACCTCATCATTCCCGAGGGAGCAAACCGGGTCGCGGTCAACCTCCTCGAAGAGAAGGTCCGCGCGGAGACGCGTTCGGAACGCGCGTCGGAAGTCGAGGAGGAACTCTATCTGCCGGACGGCGACGTGGAACGAATCGATCAAACCGACCGACCCGAGCGAGATAGCCGTCCCGAACGAAGCGGCCGAAGTGACGCGAACGAGCCACCCGCTGCGACACCCAACGGTGGCGGCGAACGATGGCGCTCGTCGAAAGAATCGAAGTGAGTTACGCGTTACGCTCGTTTCTTTTCGGGGTTCTCGCCGACCGGGTGGTAGTCCCAGAACCCGCCGGATCGCATTCCTTTGCCGACTGCTTTGTGGAAATCCGTGATCGTCTCGTACTCGTCTTCCTCGACGTGGTCGAAGATGTCGGCGACGCTGACGACCTTCTTGTAGTTGATTCGGATCGGTTCGTCGGCGTGTGCCTCGACGAACTCGTCGCGTTCGAGCGGGAAATCCTCGTCTTCGTCTACCTTCTTCGCGAGGATAGCCATACCGTACTTCCGTCCTCCCTCGCTCCCTTCTTCACCGTCAGGGTCGTGGGGCCAGTCCATGCTCGCACGTTTCGTTGAGGGGGCAAAAAGGATTGCTTTCTGTCCTACTCGCTCGGCGCGGTAAGCCCCGTCTCGACCAAACTGCGGTGTCCGCGGCGCAGTCGTTCGGACACGGCTTGGTGTGAAACACCCAACTCCTCGGTGAGGTCCTTCGTCGTCGCCTTTCGCGGTATCTCGTAGTATCCCCTGTCCATCGCGCTTCGCAACGTTTCGTACTGCTGTTCGGTAAGCTTGTGTGATTCGTCCAGCAGCGTCGTTCGCTTGTGAACGTTCTGTACTTCGATCGGTATGCCGGTGTCTTGGCAGGATTCGTAGACTGTCGAAAGCGTGTCGCGGTCCACAAACTGGATACGGAAACTCCACCGGTTGTTCGCGGCACGTGCGGTAAGGACGGTCGTATCGCCCATCGAAATCACGGAAAGCGTTTCGGCAACGTCGCCACCCCACCGCATGGAAAACAACCCCCTACCGTTCAACTTCGTCAACAGTTTGGCGTCCGTGACGGTTCCGTCGTCGTCGAACGCCTTTTTCACGGTCGAAATATCGGTCGCGGTCGCGCGCAACTGTGGCATCACGTATTCTGCTTGGTGTGCGACGACTCCCACGACTTCGAACCTCGCACCGGGCACCTGCGAAAACGTTTCGCGGAGTGCAAACTCGCTCGTCGGGAGTGCAATCTCTGCAATCGTACTCACCCGAGTGAGAAGCAACAGCACCCAGTTCGCTGTTCTGCTTGCTAATTCATGCTGCTTTAAGAATAGCCGGACACGTCACATAACTAATTTCGGGTGGATTTCACTTTAGCTGGTGTATAATTAACTGGATAGGGTCCTGACCTTCGGATAATGTTGCGGTACATACGGGGGAGATGAGAAATATGTCAGGCTCTTCATCCGGCGGTTTTATCCACGGGATACTTCTCGGCGGTGGTGTCGTTTTCTTCGTTGCTGGTATCATCATCGTCGCGGGGATCCCCGGCGGAATCCTCGGACCAGCAGGCAGCACGAACGGTGGCGCGAACGCTTCACCGGGAACCTCGCCAGCCACAACTAGCGTGAAGGCGACGCCCACCGCGACGACGACGACCCAGACGACGAAATCGGCCACCACTACGCCGAAAACCACGGCGACACCGACGAGTACGACGAGTACAACGACGTCGACCACTTCGACCACCCAGACGACACAACTGCAGAAGACGGTTCGCTATCGTGTCAACGTCGGTGGCCCACAGCTCAAACCCTCCGACGGCGGCCGGTACTGGCTCGCGGACACCGAGGATAGCCCGTCACGGTTCAACAACGCGCGCATCAGCGGCAGTCACACGAACAGCACGAACGATCACATCTCGATGACGTCCGCCGTCCCGGCCGGAACGCCCGAAGCCATGTTCGAGAGTCGGCGGTACGACGCCGACGTCGCCGGAAAGCCGAGCGACGACACCGAGATGCAGTATCGGTTCCCGGTACGAAACGGCCGGTACGAGGTTCGGTTGTACTTCGTCGAAAGTTACTTCGACAAACAGAGCTACAAGAAGAAAGGCCCGCGTAAGTTCGACGTCGAAATCGAAGGCAAGCGCGTCCTCAAAAACTACGACATGTTCAAGGAACTCGGCCACAACCGCGGCACGATGAAGTCGTACACGGTGACCGTCCGCGACGGCGTGGCCAACGTGAAGTTCATCCACGAAAAGGAGGACCCGATGCTCTCGGGTATCGAAATCGTCCGTGTTCAGGGCGGCAAGCAGAAAGGTGGCAAACAAAACGACCGGTCCCGGAACGACGTGAATTCGGGCCAGACACTCGCCGCCGCTTCCAAGTCGAACTAACCCTGCCGTTTTTCCCCTGATTTTCCCGAACGCCGACCGTTTCAGAACTGTTGTAAACTCCCCTCCGACCTGTTCATCGACCTGTGTTCCGCACGTCGTGCGAAATCTCCGGTCCATTCCGAACCAGACTCCCGTTCTGTGTCTCCACTCATCGTGTGAAATACCGTGAAACCAATAGTTGAACAGTTTTTCAACCATCTGTTCAATCCTGATGGGATGTTTCGTGTCGCCGTCGGTCCGTGACGGCCTCCCGAATTTCGGATTTGGATGCTGCTTTTCCCGTTCCTGACGAGACGAGCGCC
>NZ_JBAWAC010000161.1:0-13711 GCF_049589095.1 Haladaptatus sp.
AAGTAGACCGAATGGGTCCGTGCGACGTGGCTGATTGAACTCATGATCCGAGCGCGTTTTTCGGCCGTGCGGGTGAACGCCGAGTGACTCGTCAGAACGCGGTCCTCGCGGTCGTCCTCGCTGACCGTCCGGAACGGCGCTCTGCTCGTAGGGTGAACCGTGAACCCGACGCGGGTGAGCGTGGAGAACATGTCTTGGTCGTCGGATTCGGCTTCCGGTTGGTCCGGTTCGTCCTCTTCCGTCACCTCGTCGGCACCATCGAACACCTCGACCGGACTCGTCAGTTCGCGGTCGAACAACGCTTCCAGTTCGACGGCGACTTCCACGCTAGCGTTCATGCCGCCTTCGTACTTGGAGACGGTGCGACGCGAGACGCCGAGTTCGGAAGCCAATTGACCGAGGCTCCAACCGCGGTCCTGGCGCTCGTCGCGGAGGATGTCGCCGTCGATGTTGACGTACAGGCCGCCGGGTGCGGCGTAGACGAGCGGCGGGACGCCCTCCACGAACAGATCGACTGCCGTGTCCGGGCTGAACACCGGAACGCCGTGACGGAAGTAGACGACGCCGGGTTCGAGGTCCTGATTTCGTGTCCGAAGCCCGAGTACCAGCGGCGTCGCGTCGAGATACGTGCCGAGGCGGCGCATCTCGATGCCGGTTTGGGCGTCGAACGCGTCGATGTTGCCGAGGATCTTCAGCAACAGGAGGTCTGGTCCTCGTCGCGCTGCCACGTCGAAGCTCTTTGGTCGGATAGCACACCGGTCGCTAACTACGAAGCCGGCGTCCTCCAACATCGCAGTCACGTTTCCGACCAGTGCAGACCTGGACATGGTGGGAGGTAAGTGACTCTCATATAAAGGCGTTTTGGCGAGCCATCCCGCCGCTGTCTGGCGATTGTGTAAATTGCCGGCAGTAGATTCAAATAGCATTGTTTCTTCGAAAACTGTTAATTCGCCACGCCGTAATCACCGGACGTGACCGTCATCGGTCTCGACGACACCGACTCCCGCGAACGCGGGATGTGTACGACGTATCTCGCGGCACGACTCGCGGAGCGGATTCGAGACGCCGGGGGAACCATCGAGCGACTGCTCCTCGTCCGACTCAATCCCGCCGTGAAACACAAGACACGGGGGAACGCCGCGCTTGCGATTCACACGGATTTCGATCCCGAACGCGCCTTCGCGCTCGCGCGTTCGGAACTCGATTCGGCCGCCGAGACCGACGACCCGCGAACGAATCCCGGCCTCGTCGTCGCGCCGCACGCTCCCGACGAGATTCCGGACGACGTCGCGGAATTCTCGCGGAAAGCGATTCGGGAGTTACTATCGCGGGAGGACGCCGAGCGACGGATAGACGCGGCGGGCTACCGACACGCCGGGTGGAAGAACGGCCGCGGAAAGATCGGCGCGCTGGCGGCCATCGGCGCGCACGCCGCGTTCTCCGAGTGGACCTACGAACACATCTCCTACCGCGAATCGGACCGCTGGGGAACGCCCCGCGAGGTGGACTTCGATTCGACCTTCGCGGCCGCCGATTCGGGGTATCCCGACGTGTGGGACACCGTGGACCGCGGCACCGGCGAAGCGGTCTGTGTTCCGCACACGCCCTGTCCCATCCTCCACGGTATTCGCGGCGACGACCCGGACGAAGTCCGGCGAGTCGCCGAGCGAATCGAGGGCGAATCCGTCGTCAAAACGGCGCTGTTCGTGACGAATCAGGGGACCGACGCCCACTTGCAGGACGCCGAACTCCACGAAATCGAGGACGACCGCGCCTACCGCGTGACCGGAACGGTCGCCTCGGGGCCGGAAACCCGACGTGGTGGCCACGTCTTTTTCACCATCGAGGACAACACGACCGAACAGCTGTGTGCCGCCTTCGAACCCACGAAGCGATTTCGAAATCACGTTCGGAACCTCCGTCCCGGCGACCGAATCACGGTCTGCGGCGAGGTCACCGACGGAACCCTCAAGTTGGAGAAGTTCGCCGTCAGGAACCTCGACACGACCGAACTCGTGACGCCGAACTGCCCCGACTGCGGCCGCTCGATGAAGAGCGCGGGCGCGGGACAGGGCTACCGCTGTCGCAGGTGTGGGACGGATGCGGACGGGAAAGTCGAACGGGAAATCGAGCGTGACCTCGAACTCGGCTGGTACGAGGTGCCGCCGGAAGCGCGCCGCCACATCGCCAAACCGCTCGTCAGGGGCGGGTTCGACGCGCCGATTCACCCGGAGCGATAAGGATCCGAAGACCTCGGTTCACCGTTCGACGACGCTGGTCGAAACGACCGAGCCCTCGGCATCGAACGTCAGTCGGAGTTCGTCGTCGTCGGCGGGAATTCGGAGTCGAACACGCGGCGGGTCGTCGGCGAGAACGGTCAGGAAGTCCTCGTGAAGCGCCCAGTCGAGGTTCCAGAGGGGATGTGCGTCGAGCGGGGCGTCGCGTTCGGCGTGGAATCCGACGACACGAGGGTGATCGCGGACGAGACAGCCAACGGGGAGGTTCGCCATCGCCCAGCACTCCGTGCAGGTGACGCGGAGGCGGTAGGGGACGTTTCCGGTGCTCAATTCGTGCCGGTCGTCGGTGAGCCGTCCGGCCATCTTCGACCCGCATTCGGGGCACGCTTCGGCGGCGGCGAGGGCGTTCCAACGGCGAGTCCACGCCTCGAACGCGTCGAGGAGGTCGTCACGGCGCGTCGTCGGCGCGGGCGGGAAGGGGTTGTGGAGAATCTCCTCGTCGCAGCTTTCACAGACGATACGAACCCGTTCTTGCTCGTAGCGGGCCGAAAGAGATGCCTCGCCACACTCGTAGCACGTTCCTGGCGCGTCGAAGGTGGCTCCGTCGGCCTGCTCGGTGAACACGCCCGCCGTCAGCGCGCTCACGACCTTGCGACCCGCGTAGGTCAACGCGTAGCCGTCCGAGGTTTTTCGGACGAACTGCCCGACGAGGCGCTGGAGATGGTAGTTGAAGTTGCCGCTGTCTTGGACGCCCACCCGTCGCTTGAGGTCGGCGTAAGGGAGCGCGGACTCGCCGTCGCGGAACGCCTGTTGAAGCTCGTACAGCATCGAGACGCGGCGTTCGTTGCCGATCGCGGCGAGCGCGTCGGCAGGGTCGGGTCGCTCGTCGTCCATGGACGGCCGTTGCACCAGCGGCGATAAAATCCCGACGAAAGATGTCAATTCGCTATGTGCAATCGGTTGCGCGGAACGAACAGGGTGCTCGCGAACGAGCGAATCGGTATGAGTCGGGCGCGTCGCACCGTCGGATGGAATATCGGACTCTACTACGTCTACAAGTCCACGAAAGCGGTGGAGTTCTATCGACCCATCATGTATCTCTACTTCCTCTCGCTCGGCCTCGATTTCACCGCAATCGCCGTGCTCGAAGGGATCTACAACGTCACGACGCTCGTTTCCGAGATTCCGACGGGCTACGTCGGTGACCGGGTCGGCCACCGAAACAGTCTGCTTATCGGAACCGGAATCATCACGCTGACGCTCGTCGGCATCGGCTTCGCCGAGAACTTCGTCCAGCTCGCGACCCTGTACGCCTGCTGGTCGTTCGGCTACACGTTCCGGTCGGGCACCAGCGACGCGTGGCTGTACGATACCCTGACCGACGACCTGTCCGAGGACCGGTTCGCACACGTCCGGGGGCGCGGGCAGTCGGCCGCGCTGCTGGTCGGCGTCGTCGGGTCGGTCTTGGGTGGCTATCTCGCCCAAATCGACCTCGCGTACCCGTTTTTCGTCGCGGCAGGCGTGACGGGAGTCGGAGTTCCCGTCCTCCTCGGGATGGACGAACCCGCGAGTTACGAGGAGAGCGAGTCGGACGAACTCGGCGTCCGGGAGGCCGCCGATGTCATCCGCGAAACGCTCTCCCACGAGCGACTGCGGGCGTTCGTCGTCTACTACTTCGTCCTCTTCTCGGCGGTGTCCTATCTCGTGTTCATGTACGTCCAACCCGTCCTGAAGACCGTCCTGCCACAGGTCGGTGTCGCCCCCAGGAACGTCGAGCCCATTTTGGGCTGGTTCTACGCGGCCATCAGCCTGCTCTCGGCGGGATTGAGCTACTACACCGGCGCGATTCGGGAGCGAATCGGCCTGCGAACGTGGTTCCTCACGATTCCGTTCGTGGTCGGTATCGCGCTCGTCGCGCTCCGTATGATGCCGGTGTTGGCGATTCCGGCGTTCCTGTTCGCTCGGGGTATCTCGGAAACGACGCGGTCGCTCGCGTCCCAGTACGTGAACGACCGTATCGAGACGCTGGGGAGGGCGACCGTCCTCTCGTCGCTGGCGATGGTGAGTTCGCTGGCGGTGATTCCCTTCCAACTCGGAAGCGGCGTGCTCTCGGACGTGGCGTCGCCGCTCACGGCGCTGGCGGTGGCTGGCGGCGTCCTCATCGTTGGGTCGCTCGTCGTCATCGGCTGGGAAACGCCGGTGAAATCGGCCACCGGACACCGTGCAGAGGCGGAGTAGCACCCGTATTCGGAATCTCTTTGAAGGCAGAAATCCCATGCCCCCACATGAAGGTGTTCGGGTCGAGCGGGACGAGAGGGGTCGCCAACGACGAACTGACTCCCGAGTTCGTGCTCAAGATTGCGAAGGCTGCGGGGACGGTCTGGCGCACCGACCGCATCGCACTCGCACGGGATACACGAGCGACAGGCGACATGCTCGCCGACGCCGCGGCCAGCGGATTGGCGAGCGTCGGGGCGGACGTGGACCGACTCGGCATCGTGCCGACGCCCGGCGTGCAGTCGTACGCCGAAAGCGAGGGGGTTCCCGCGTTGATGATAACCGCGAGCCACAACCCGCCGGAGTACAACGGCGTGAAACTCATCGGCGACGACGGCATCGAACTCTCGGTTGACGACCTCGAACGAGTCGAAGGTAAGTTTCTCACCGAAGCGTTCGAGGAAGTTCGCTGGAGCGAGACGGGCCACAGCCACGTCATAGACGACGCCCGCGAACGATACGTCTCCCAACTGCTCGATTCGATAGACACGAACAAAATCGCCGACGCGAACCTCACCGTCGCCCTCGACCCCGGTCACGGTGCCGGTTCGCTCACCTCCCCCGAATTCTTCCGCCAACTCGGCTGCCGCGTCGTCACGACGAACAGCCAACCCGACGGCCACTTTCCCGGCCGCAACCCCGAACCCGTCCCCGGAAACCTCCACGACCTCGGCTTACTGGTCGAGGCGAGCGGCGCTGACGTCGGTATCGCCCACGACGGTGACGCCGACCGCGCCATCTTCTACGACGAGAACGGCGAGTACATCGAAGGCGACGCGACGCTTGCCGCGCTCTCGGCCGCCCAACTCGAACCCGGTGACGCCGTAGTCTCCGCCGTCAACGTCTCCCAGCGGCTGGTGGACGTCGCCCGCGAGACGGGTGCGACCCTCGAACTGACGCCCATCGGGAGCACGAACATCATCACCCGAATTCAAGAATTACGGGACCAGAACGTGTCGGTACCGGTCGCCGGAGAGGGCAACGGCGGCATCTTCTTCCCGAACTATCGTCTCACCCGCGACGGCGCGTACACCGCCGCGAAGTTCCTCGAACTGCTGGTCGACGCAAGCGCGAGCGAGGTAGTGGCACCGTACGGCGGCTACCACAACGTTCGGACGAACATCAAGTACACGACGGACGCCGAACACGACGCGCTGCTCGCCGCCGCGGAGAAGACGGCGACGGATTCGAACGCCGAGCTGAACACCCGCGACGGCTACCGCTTGGATTTCGGTGATGCGTGGGTGCTGGCCCGTCCCAGCGGAACGGAACCGATGGTGAGAATCTACGCCGAGGCGCACGAACGCCATCGCGCCGAGGAACTGGCGGCGGAGATGGAAGATACTCTTCGAACGGCCAAAGCGGACGCCTGATACCTCGTTCGATCGTTCAAACTCGAAACGCTACCGCGACGGATACGTATCGAGCGCGTCGCTCAGTTTTCCCCGTTCGTCCCGTAGCCGCGCGAGCTCATCCTCGACCTCGCCACTGGCGAGTTTGTCGCGTTCGTCGTCCGTCAACTCGGAGCGTGCTTCTGCTGCCGTTCGGAGTCGTTCGAAATCGTCCCGACGAGTGAGGTCCTCCACTTTACGGAGCCGTGCGATGGTTTCCGGCGGTGCGAATCGGTCCGCGACGCGGATCGCCTCCTCACACCACCAGCGGAGTTCGTTCGCGGAGGCGGGTGGCCAGTCGATGGTGAGCGGTTCCGGATCGATTCGGTCGAGATACGTCTCGTTCGTGGCGACGGCGCGTTTCAATGCGGCGGGGTCGGTGACGTAGTGGTCGAGCTTGGACTGGGAGTAGTGGGCGTATTCGAGCAGTTCGGGGACGGTGAGGTCCCCGCCGTCCCGACCGAGCAGATACTCCCGAAGGGTTTCCGGCGGCGGCTGAAACTCGATGAGCGGATAATGTTCGGTCGCGGTGAGGAACTCGACCATTTCGCGGGATGTCGCGTCGTGTGTAAACTCCGAGAACGCTTCGGTGATGGCATCGTTGGCGGCGTCGATTGGCTCCCAAAGCAGTTCCGTCGGGGCGTCCAAATCTGCGTCCCCGAGTTCCCGTAACCGTTCGAGGGACGCGATTCGTTCGTCCAGTTCCGCTACCCGCTGTGAAACGGTGTGTCGCGTATCCCTGTATCGCTCGCGTGTCGCCTGGCGTTCGTCCGACAGGGCGACGATTTCCTTCGCGGGTGTGAGCGCGTTTCGCGCCTTCTCGAAATCACGCTCGCTCAATCGGCGTTTGTCGATGGTCGTCTCCGCCCGTTCGAACGCCTCGCGTGCGGGCAGGTCGTCGGGCAACCCGTCCACGAAATCGCCGAACTTCCCTTGGAACTCCAAGAACGCCTCGAAATCGCCGGTGCCGGTCGCACGCGACTCGTAGCGGTCGAACAGGTGTGTCGCCCGGTGGTAGGCATCGGCGACGGCGTTCATCTCCGCTTCGCCGTATTCGGCGATGGCGGCGTTTTTCTCCCGACACGCCTCGTCCGCGGTTCGGAGTTCGGTCAGTGGATCACTCATACACTTCGTCGGGGTCGTACACCCGTTCGGCGACGATTTCGGTTTCCGCGGTCGGTTCGTCCCCGTCCCGGTCGACGGATTCGATACTGCGGTAGAAACAGGATTCGTAACCCACGTGGCAGGCACCGCCGTCCTGCTCGACGCGGTAGAGCAACGTGTCGGCGTCACAATCGACGCGAACGTCCTTCACGTGCTGGAGGTGGCCGCTGGTTCCACCCTTCTTCCACAGTTCGTCCCGACTGCGGGAGTAGTAGTGAGCGAACCCGGTTTCGAGGGTTTTCTCGACGGCTTCGGGGGAAACGTATGCCAACATCAGAACATCTCCGGTGTCCGCATCCTGTGCGATTGCGGGAAGTAATTCGTTCTCGTCGAACGCGAGGGCGACTTCGGACGACTGGCTCATGGCTCCACGAACGGTTCGACGGGGAATAGGCTTTTTCTCTCGGGGAAGAGTGATCATCGATGATAGATCCTCGAATCCTGCTGTCAGTCTTCGACCAACTGGGCGAAGTCGTCCATCGGAATGATTTCCATGGTTTGCATATCCATTCCGTAGCTCTCCACCGCGATGCCCGCACGGAAGGCCGTATCGCGGTCGGGTGCCTCGAAGATGAGGAGGAAGTCGTACTCGCCGAGCACGGCAAAACTTCCGTCGAGTTCGACGCCGAACTCCTCGAACTCCAACCGGATGTCGCCCCACGTCGACGCGAGTTCCTGCGCGTTTTGGACGCTCGTCCGGATGTCAACGAGTGCAACGTACTTTGCCATACCTGAGCGGACGGTGTGGGTTAGAAAAACGGTTATAGCCAATGTCTCAAAACGGCGAAACGGTCCACCGGGAAACCGCTACCCGATCATCGGCATCGCCGCCCGGTCACCGCTCCGAACCTCCGCCGCAACCGTGCTCACGTCCGCGAACTCGACGTCGGGTTTCGTCCGCATGTGCTGGATCAGTTCCTCCAGTCGCGTCGTTCGGGGTGGTTGTCCGATGACCTGCGGGTGCATCGCCAGCGTGAAAATCCCGTCTTCCATGTTCTCGTGCATCCAGTCGAACTGGGCCTTCCAGAGGTCGAACACGGACCGTTCGTCGGCGAATCCCCACAGGATCGACTGCTCCCAGACGAACATCAGCGCCGGGAAGTCCGCCCGTTTCCACGAGATAGGAATCTCCACGATGTCGCTTTTGTCGCCGATTTGGAACGGTTTCTTCTGGGAGGCGCTCCAATTCTTCCGGAGATAGTACGGGTGAAAGTCGTTGCCCATCGCGCTCGAATCCCATTCGAACCCCAGTTCGTCGAGGATGGAGAGCGTGTTCTCGGAGAACTCCCACGCGGGCGACCGGAACCCGACCGGCGCGTCTCCGGTGATGTCCTCGATGTTCGTCATCGCCCGCTCGTACTCGTCCTTTTCGTCCTCCTTGCTGTCGAACGTGCTCGGGTTGACGTGTCGCCACCCGTGACACTGAACGTCGTATCCACGGTCGTGCACCTCGCCGACGCGTTCGGGAAAGCTCTCGATGGTGTGACCGGGGACGAACCACGTCGCCGGAATCCCGTGTTTGTCGTGCAGGTCGAGGATTCTGGGTGCGCCGACCCAGGCACCGTGCACCCCGCGTGAAAGCTGTGTAGGGGTGTCACCGGCCCCAAAGGTGTGAATCCAGACGGAGACGGCGTCGACGTCGTAGGTCAGGCAGACGGTCGCTCGGGCCATAGGAGAGACATAACGACGAGTATCGTCTTACCTGTAGCTCATTTGTGGATTTTTGTGGGTGGTTGGATTAGCGACGTGAGCGGAGAACGGGCGGCGAAGAACGGACGGCAGAAAACGGGCGACGGAGAACGGACGGCAGAAGATGACCACCGCACAGAGAAATTCGGTCGAGCGTGCCGACTTATCCTTCCAGATGGATGGCCGGTCGCAGTGGCGTGGCGTGGCGGGCTTTGTCCTCGGGGTCGGGCACGTCGTCGCCCTCGCGGTAGACCTCGACGTCGGCGTCGAACTCGCGTTCGAAGAAGTCGCGGGCGTCGTCGTAGACGGCGACCTCGTCCACGTTCGCCAGCACTTCGGCCTGGTCGTCGGGGCGCTCTCGCACGTCCTCGACCAGCGTCTGGGCGAGTTGATTGACGTCGTCGCCCTTCTCACGCAGGTCCGCGTCCTGCATGACTTCACCCATCACCGCACCGACGTTCGGGCCGTTTTCGACCACCGCGGAGAGCACTTTGCGCTTCCAGTCGGCGGCGACGTACACCCGGATCGTCTCGGGGTCGGTGTTCGTCACGTCCACGATGTCGCGGATGTCGTCGGTCAATCCGGAGACCAACGACTCCTCGATCTCCGTGACGGTGCTCTCGAAGTCGGCATGGGGGTCCGGCCACGTCGATTCGCTCATCGGTTCGCCCGTCAAGCGCTCGTGGAGTTCCGCGGTCATGAACGGAATGAACGGAGCCAACAGGCGCAGACGGGTATCCAGTACCTTGCGAAGCGTCCAGCGTGCGCCCGGTCGGTCCGTGTCGGTACGCTTGCGGTACCACTTCAGGTGCTCTTCGAAACTGTAGAAGACGGCTTGACTGGCCGTGCGCGTCTCGAAGCGGTCCAACGCGTCCGTGGCTTCGCGGACCGTCGCCTGCAGTTTCGACAGCAACCAGCGGTCGATGTGTTGCAGGTCGCGCTCGCCTTCCGGGGCCGCAATCGTGTCGTTCGCGCGATTCCAGAATCGCCGCAGTTGGTTCCCCGTGCTCTCGACCTGGTCGCTCCGCCAGTCGTAATCCTGCCACGGTTCGGCGCTGTTCATCAGGAAGAAGCGGACCGTGTCGGCACCGTACTTCTCGATGGCGTTCTCCGGCAGGACGACGTGGCCCTTCGAGGAGGACATCTTTTCGCCCTCCAGCAGGCCCATGCCCATCACGGTGATGCCCTGCGGCCAGTTCGCCGGGTCGAACAGTTCGGCGTGGTGGAACAGGAAGAAGGTCAGGTGGTTGCTGACCAAGTCGTTCGCGGAACAGCGGTAATCGACCGGGTACCAGTAGTCCCACTCCTCGCGCAGGGAGAGGGCGGTTTCGTTGGGATCATCCAATGCTTCACTCCCATAAAACAACGTGTCGAAGAACTCCCTGTCCATTTCCTCGACCGGGACGTCGGAAATCCGATGGGCGATGGTGTAGTAGGCCATGTAGATGGTCGAGTCCGACAGCGGTTCGATGACGAAGTCGTCGTCCCACGGCAGGCGGGTGCCCAGTCCGTAGTTACGGATGCACGGCCACTCGTTCAACCAGTCGATGGTGTGGTCGTACTGCTCGCGGGTGTTCTCCGGAATCGCGTCCAATCCGGCGACGACCTCGTGGGCCTTCGCCTTCCACGCCTCGTCGTTGTACCGCAGGAACCATGTGTCCTGTTCGGCGACTTCGACGGCCCCGCCACAGCGACAGACGACCTCCTCGCTGAACTCGTGCATCGTGCCGAACGACCCCTGTTCCTGGAACTCTTCTTTGAGGTCGTCGCGCACGTCCTCCACGATTTCCCCGGCGTAGTCGCCGTACATCGGACCCAACTTCCCGCTGTGGAACTCGCGGTTGTACACCTCTTGGGTGGCGTCCTCCAAGGCGGGGTCAGACGAATCCTCGATACCGTGTTCCGCCACGGCGTCCTCCGCCGGGAACTCGCCGTAGCCTTCCACGTCGATGATGGCCTTCGGTTCGATGGCGGCGACTTCCGCGGGGTCGATGCCGTACTTCTCCATCCGAGCGTCGTCCGCCTGAGCCTCCTTCAGAGCCACCCAATCGTCAGGGCTGTGGGCCGGGACGGACATCACGACGCCCGTGGCGTTCTCGGCGTCCACGAAGTCCGCGGGCAGGACCAGTACGTCGTCGCCCGTGATGGGGTTCGTGACGTGCTCGCCGACGAGTCGCTCGCCGCTAAAGTGGTCCCGTATTTCGACGTCGTGAGCCTGCAGTTCCAGTTTCTCGGCGGCGGATTCGGAGACGAGCCACGTCTCTCCATCAACAGCAGCCTCGACGTACTCCGCGTCCGGGTCGATGTAGGCGTTCGTGACGCCGTGAACCGTCTCCGGGCGCAGGGTCGCCATCGGAACCGTGATTACTCGCGGTTCGCTTCGCTCTCCGCTCGAACGGTTCGCGGAACTCCGTTCCGCGTGCCAATCAAATTTGACCAGCGTGTACTCCTGGAACTCGGCTTCCTCGCCCTCCAGCAGGTCGTGGGTGGTGACGGGATTCTGCTCGTTCGTGCAGTATTTGACGGGGTGCAGGCCCTTCTCCAGCAGGCCGCGCTCCTTGAGCGTCTCGTACTGCCACGTGATGAACTTCGAGTAGCGCTCGTCGTTCGTCGTGAACTCGCGCCGCCAGTCGATGGACAGCCCCAGCGACTGCATGTTCTTCTTGTAACTGTCCTCGATGAAGTGGCGGGCGAACCCCATCGGCGTCTCCATCTCGGATAGGTCCTCGTCGGAGACGTTGTAGGTGTCCTGCAGCACGGACATCTGTTCGGGTTCCCGCTTTTTCAGGCGCTCCACCGCGCCGACGATGGGGGTGCCGGTGACGTGCCACGCGATGGGGAACAACACGTTGTCGCCCTGCAGACGGCGATACCGCGCCCACACGTCCGGCACGGTGTAGGTTCGCGCGTGGCCGATGTGCATTCCCCCGCTCGGATACGGGTAGGGGACCGTGACGAAGGTGGCCTCAGACGGGGATGGGTCAACCTCATATCGACCATCTTCCGCCCATCGAGACTGCCACTTCGACTCGATTTCCCGTGGCTCGTACTCGCTCATGTTCTAGCGGAGACGTGCAACGGTAAAAGAAGTGTCTACCTGACAGATAACTGTGAGCGGACGGAGTGGGGGTCGAACGGCGCTGCCAGATGACAACGTATAGAAGCCAAACGGAACAAAGGATGAACAACCCGGATTCTCGCATGAAAACACGACGACAGTTCGACCACACGGAAATCGAGCATCGATGGCAGGAGGCGTGGGACGACGCCGACGTCTTCCACATCCCGGACGAGGCGTCCGACCCGGCGTACGTCCTCGGGATGTTCCCGTACACCTCCGGCCAACTCCACATGGGTCACGTCCGTAACTACACGATAACGGACGCCTACGCCCGATACAAGCGCATGGACGGCGAAAACGTCCTCCACCCGATGGGGTGGGACTCGTTCGGTCTGCCCGCCGAGAATGCGGCCATCGAACGCGACACGAACCCGCGCGACTGGACGCTCTCGTGCATCGAGACGATGCGCGAGCAGATGGCGGACATGGGCTTCGGCTACGACTGGGAGCGCGAAATCACGACGTGCCAGCCCGACTACTACCGCTGGAACCAGTGGCTGTTCACCCAGTTCCGCGAGGAAGGACTCGTGGAGCGGGAAGCCGCCGAAATCAACTGGTGTCCGTCGTGTGAGACGGTGCTCGCCGACGAGCAAGTTGAGGGCGACGCGGAACTCTGCTGGCGCTGTGACACTCCCGTCGAACAGCGCGAACTCGACCAGTGGTTCCTGAAGATTACCGAGTATGCCGACGAACTCCTCGACGACTTGGACGAACTCGACGGCTGGCCGTCCAACGTCCGCCAGATGCAGCGAAACTGGATCGGTCGTCAGCACGGTTCCACCGTCGAATTCAGTGTCGAAGGATACGGCCCCGTCGAGGTGTTCACCACCCGACTCGACACGATTTTCGGCGTCTCGTTCTTCGCGCTCGCGCCCGGCCACCCCATCGCCGAGGAACTGGCCGAAGAGAACGAGGAAATCGCGCACTTCGTGGACGAAGTCGCCGACCCCGAGGGCGACGAACCACAGGGTGTCGCCACCGATCTGACCGCGACGAACCCCGCAACGGGCGAGGAAATTCCCGTGTTCGTCGCCGACTTCGTCCTCACGGATGTCGGGACGGGCGCGCTGATGGGCGTTCCGGGCCACGACTCCCGCGACCACGCCTTCGCGACGTCGATGGACGTGGACATCACGCCCGTCGTCGCACCGAGCGAGGACGACGTTCCGGACGTGAGCGAGGCGGCCTACACCGAGGACGGCGTGCTCGTCAACAGCGACGACTACGACGGCCTCGACAGCGACGATGCTCGGGAACAGTTGGAAGCGGACATCGAGAGCGCCGCTCACGATGTCCAGTACCGCCTCCGTGACTGGGGAATCTCGCGACAACGCTACTGGGGAACGCCGATTCCGATCATCCACTGCGAGGAATGTGGCCCAGTTAACGTTCCGGACGAGGAACTCCCGGTCGAACTGCCCGAATTCGTGCAGACGACCGGAAACCCGCTGGACGCGGCCGAGGAGTGGAACCACGTCGAGTGTCCTGAGTGTGGTGGCGATGCGCGCCGCGAGACGGACACGATGGACACGTTCATGGACTCGTCGTGGTATTTCCTGCGATACGTCTCGCCGCACCTCGACGACGTCCCGTTCGACACCGAGCAGGCGAACGACTGGATGCCGGTCGACCGGTACGTCGGCGGCATCGAGCACGCCGTCATGCACCTGCTGTACTCGCGGTTCGTGACGAAGGTGCTCTCGGACATGGAACTGCTCTCCCACCGGGAACCGTTCACGAACCTCGTCACCCAGGGCATGGTCCTACTCGACGGCGACAAGATGTCCAAGAGCAAGGGCAACGTCGTCTCGCCACAGCGCATCGTCGAGGAG
>NZ_JBAWAC010000162.1:0-2874 GCF_049589095.1 Haladaptatus sp.
CCGACGCTGCTCTTGAGGAACACGGCGCTCCAATCGTTTCCGACGCCCTCGATAAAGAGCGCACAGAACCCGATGGCGCAAAACCCGGCGAGCTTTCGAGATGGGAGGGAGAAAGCAGGCTCAGCGCCGGAGTCGCCGTTCTTCGGGAGGAGCCACGAACTCGCGGCGAGTCCACCGGCGAGCAAGGCGAGGCCGACGATCAGGAAGTGCGTTCGAACCGAGAGTCCGAGCGTCGTTGCGACTGCGCCGATACCCGCACCGACCAACCCGCCGCCGCTGAACAGCGCGTGAAAACTGCCCATTATCTGTCCCGAGTAACCGTGTTCGATACGCATCCCTTGGGCATTCGCGGCGACGTCGGTCAACCCCTTTCCGACCCCGAAAACGACGAGCGTGGTGACGAGGACGTCGAGTCTGTTGGCGAGCGTAATCGAGAGGAGCGAGAGGCAGTACACGGAGAGTCCGATCCGGATTATCCGTCTGCCGCCGTGATGAGAGACGAGCCATCCGCCCGCGACCAATCCGACGATGCTTCCACACGCCAGTCCGAGGAGTGCGAGTCCGATGTCACCTGACGATGCGCCGATCTTGGATCGAACCGCTGGAATCCGAACCGCCCACGTCGCAAAAACGATACCCAACACACCGAACACGATGGAATCGGCGATGCGGGCGCGGCGAGGCGTCTCCGAGATGTCGCTTGGAAGGCTCATCGAACGGGGGTTGACGACCCGTGGCTATAAGACTTGTCAGATGATATAACAATGCCTGTTGTAAATCGCGCGCTTGGACACGGATGAGAATATTTTCCCGCCTTCTCTCTCTTTTGACACTTACTCCACATATTCGGCAGTGAACGGGACGGTAAATGATAGTCAACCGCGACGGATATATCCAGAATTTCTTACATTTGTCTGACGCACATTTATAGTGAAACCATCACGCATACGTTATTATGACTAGCCAGCGCGACCGGATCGGTTCGCTCGAATCGCGGATGGAGGAACTGGAAGCGACGATTCGTGGCCTGACGGAGGAACTCGTGGACGCAAACCAGCGTATCCGCGAACTGGAGCAGGCACGGGAAGCGGAGCAGGAGGAATCGTCGCAGGCCGAAGAGGCTAAATCAGACGAGTCTAAGGACGAAACAGACAACGAGGAGTCCTCCGGATCCGAATCCGGCGACGATATCATCGTCGCGTAGGAGCTCCCCCCACGAGCAATCCATGCACATCAAGACGCTCGTCCTCGACAAGTTCAAGAGCTTCGGCCGGAAGACCGAAATCCCGTTTTATGAGGATTTCACCGTCGTTACCGGCCCGAACGGCTCCGGCAAGAGTAACATCATCGACAGCGTGCTCTTCGCGCTCGGGTTGGCCCGAACGCGGGGTATCCGCGCCGAGAAACTGACCGACCTCATCTACAATCCCGGCCACGATGGAGACGAGGGGACGAGCAACGGACCGCTCGAAGCCTCGGTCGAAGTGATTCTCGACAACTCCGACGGAACCCTCGACCGGGCACAGGTCGTCAACGCCGCCGGAACCGACAACGTCGGAGACGTGGACGAAATCACCATCAAGCGGCGGGTCAAGCAGACCGAGGACAACTACTATTCGTACTACTATCTGAACGGTCGCTCGGTCAACCTCTCGGACATTCAGGATTTGCTCGCGCAAGCGGGCGTGACCCCGGAGGGGTACAACGTCGTCATGCAGGGCGACGTGACCGGCATCATCAACATGACGCCGTTCGAGCGTCGCGAAATCATCGACGAAATCGCTGGAGTGGCGGAGTTCGACGCGAAACGGGACGCCGCCTTGGAGGAACTCGAAGTGGTCAAGGACCGCGTCGAGGAGGCCGAACTCAGGATCGAGGAGAAGGAGGACCGCCTCGACCAACTGAGCGACGAGCGCGAGACGGCGCTCGAATATCAAGGTTTGCGGGAAGAAAAAGAGGAGTACGAGGGCTATCTGAAGGCCGCCGAGTTGGAGGAGAAGCGGTCGGATTTGGACGCCACCCGCGCGGACATCGACTCCCGAAAGGAGGAACTCGTCACCCTCCAGCGCGATTTGGACGAAAAGCAGGGCAAAGTCGTCCGACTGGTAGACAAGTTGGAGGAACTCAACGCCGAGATCGAGCGCAAGGGCGAGGACGAACAACTCGCCATCAAGAGCGAGATCGAGGAGGTCAAAGGCGATATCTCCCGCCTCGAAGACAAAACCGAGACGGCCGAGGAGAAGATCTCGGATGCGGAAAGCCGAAGACGACAGGCGTTCGTGGAGATCGACCGCAAGCAGGAGACGGTCGACGAACTGAACGGCGACATCCGCGACATCAAAATCGAGAAGGCTTCGGTC
The DNA here is from genome assembly GCF_049589095.1 of Haladaptatus sp. Lineage (NCBI taxonomy): Archaea > Methanobacteriati > Methanobacteriota > Halobacteria > Halobacteriales > Haladaptataceae > Haladaptatus > Haladaptatus sp. The sequence continues at coordinate 2,361 of NZ_JBAWAC010000162.1, forward strand.
AAGGGTGAGATCGGCACGAAGGAGTCGAAACTCGCCGAGATCGAGGAGCAGATCGAGAACGTCGACACCGAGTACGACGAGGTGAAAGCCGACCTCGCCGAGAAGAAGGACGCGCTCGAAGCCGAGAAAGGAGAGAAGAACGAGCGCCAGCGCGAAAAGGATCGACTGCTGGACGAGGCGCGACGGCGTTCCGACGCGGTCAACGAGAAACAGAACGAACTCGCCGAAGCGCGCGACCGAATCCCCCAACTCGAAACCGAACTCGGCGATTTGGCCGACGAACTGACGAAGGCCGAACGGAACGCCGGGCAGATAGAGGACGTGGTGTCGGACCTCAAGGACGAGAAGGCGGAACTCCAGTCCGATTTGGATTCGGTCGAGCACGACATCCAGTCCAAACAGCAGGAGTACGCGAAACTCGACGCGCGAGCGAGCGAGAGCGGCGATTCGTCGTTCGGCCGCGCCGTTTCCACGATTCTGAACGGCGGGGTGGACGGCGTTCACGGTGCGGTCG
>NZ_JBAWAC010000163.1:0-2249 GCF_049589095.1 Haladaptatus sp.
TTCTTCCGCACGTGCACAGATATCCTCGTACGATTCGAGTGCGCTGTCGTTGATGATCGGTGAAACGAAGGTCTCCCGTTCCGTCGCCCGACCGATATTCAGGTTTTCCGTTTCGGCGACCAATCGATCCGTGAATTCATCGATCACGTTCTCCTGGACGTACACGCGTGAAGTCGCGGAACATTTCTGGCCGCTGAAGGAGAAGGCACCCTTCATTACGCCTTCTACCGCGTCTTCAAGCTCTGCGGTGTCACTGACGATCACCGGGTTCTTCCCACCGAGTTCAGCGATCACGGGTCCGTGTTTCCCGTGCTCGGAGAAGGTCTCTTGAATGGACAGTCCGACTTTCCGCGATCCGGTGAAAACGACACCCGAAACGTCTTTGTGCTCGACCAGAGGCTGACCGACGTCGCGTCCACCGCCCATAACGAGGTTCAGAACACCGTTCGGCATCCCTGCCTCGGTGAAGATGTCGACGCACTTGTGTGCGATTAGCGATGTCGCTTTCGCGGGCTTCGTGACGACGGTATTGCCGGTGATCAACGCACCGGCGGTCATACCGACGAAGATGGCCATCGGGAAGTTGAACGGTGCCACGACCCCAAACACACCGTACGGTCGTAGCAAATTCCTGGTGTGCTGGCCGGGGGTTGGTTCCCCGGTGTCGAAAGCGTACCCATCGGACCGCTCGAATTCACGGCTGTAGAATTCGAGGAAGTCGATGGATTCGTCGACGTCGGCCATCGCTTCCGTCCGGTTCTTACCGTTCTCCAGTGAGATCGTCGCGGCGAGTTCGAACTTTCGGTCCCGCATGATATCCGCAGCGTTGCGGAAGATCTCTACACGGGTATCGACATCGGAAGCCTCCCATTCGGGGGCGACGGCAGCCGCTGCGCTGACGGCAGCGTCCACGTCTTCCGAACTGCCAGCGGCGAACTCGCCGACCTCTCGGTCCAGATTTCCAGGGGATACGACGTCGAAACGGTCCCCCGTATCGACCCTCTCGCCGTCGATCCAAAGCAGGTGGTCCTCCCCGAGTTCCGCTTGGACGGACTCGACGGCTTCCTCGTACGCTTCGTGGAACTCCTCGACGGTACCGTTTTGCTCGTACTCGTGGAACGTCAATTCGTTCTCAAAGTCTCTCGCTTGCACACTCGTAGGTGGCACTCGACCGGTATTATAGTTTGGGATTTACTGTCATACCCTACTCGGTACGGTACCGGGGCCACCCTATCGGAGGTACCGATCATCCGGCTGAAAAACCGGCGACGAACTGACGGAGAGTGGTGATGAAAACCACGTTCCGCAGGGTCATACTCTCCGTATGATATCCCGATACGCGGCGGCATTCGAAGCGGTGTACCGTGTCGATACACCCGTTCGTGCCGTCAGTCCTGATTCGCGGCGCTCGCGGACGGTGCAGGGCTGGTAAGCTCTCCACCCGGCCACAGCAGGGAGGCACCGATCGCGGCGGCGAAGCCGATCGGCGGTGCGATGAGACGAACCGTGATGATCGAGTTCATTCCGAAAGCGATCCAGAGGATGGTCGCGCCGGGACCGGCGACGAACGCCGCCACGAGACCCGCCACGGAGAGGTTGCGTCGCCAGAAGAAGAGGAGGGTGAACGCAGGCCCGAAGGCGGAGAAGAGTCCGGTTCCGGAGTAACTCACGAGCGTGTACACCAGGTTCGACGTCAGGAGTGCGATCACGAGTCCGATCACGCCGACCGCAAGCGTGGCGGCGCGGGAAACGCGTAGTTGGGCCTTATCGCTGAATTCCTGTCCCTTCTTTAGAATATCGGTGTAGACGTCCTGTGCGACCGCGGAACTAGCGACGACGATTTGCGAGGAGGCCGTCGACATCATCGCCGCTAGTGCGCCCGCGAGGAGGATTCCCCCGAGCAATCCCGGGAGGTGTTTCAGGACCATGAACGGAAGGACCATCTCGCGATCCGCCTGCAGGGCCTGCGGAGCACCGTCGATGACGCGCGCGAGGAGGCCGAGGAGTACCGCGCCCGACGAGGTGAGGATACCCCAGACGGTCGCTACGATGATGGCCGAACGGCGGTCGTCGCCGTTGCGGACCGCCATGAACCGAGCGTCGAGGTGCGGGTACCCGCCGAGGTAGAGGAAGAACCAACTCAAGTTAGCGCCGAGGAAGACTAGCGCAGCGGCACCGGTCCGTCCGCCGAACCACGCCGACCGGTTTCCTCCGGAGGCCGCGAGTCCACCAACTAGTGAGGTGGTGGG
>NZ_JBAWAC010000164.1:0-2196 GCF_049589095.1 Haladaptatus sp.
CTGTTGGAATGCTCGGTCCGTATGACGACGTCTGGTGGTGGGACCATCTCACCCACACGCACTCGGCAACGCTCCTCGGGGGACTCACTTTCGTTACCGCTCGCCGCCAAGGGCGCGACCCTCGTCCGCGTGTCCTGGCGGTCGTCGTCGGTCTCGGCGTTCTGTGGGAGCTCATGGAGTATCTGATTCATGCCGTCGCCGATCGCTTCGACTGCGAACCGATCCTCGTTTCCTACGGCAGATCGGATATCCTCTTCGACCTCCTGTTCGACCTTTTCGGCGCGTTACTCGTTCTCGTATTCGGGGACCGGTTCCTTCGAAACCTCTATCCACACGCCGATTAGTCCGCTCTTGTATCGCATGATTTTCTCCGAATTTCTGCGTCTCCGTGACCCCTCGTACAACTTGGTGGGATACCATAGCGATATTGTTCACTCTTATAAACTTCTATATTATCCTCCCCAAACCGATAAACAACATGCTGGAAAACGTAACGAGAAGGGATGCGATGCGAACGACCGCCGCTATCGCCTTCGGTGGGACGATGGTTCCCGAATCGACAATAGCCGAAGAGTCGAAGCCAACGGATCAGGACGCCCGTTCGACGGACGTACTTTCAGCACCGAACGGAGCACAGGTCGGCGATATCGTCGGGGATAGAGCCCTCATCTGGAGTCGGGCGAGCGGTCCGGCACGGATGTACCTTCACCTGTCGACCGACCGGGAATTCTCCGAGAGACGGACGATCCGTGGACCGGCCGCACTCGCGGACAGCGACTATACTGCAACGATCGACATCGAGGGGCTTCCTCGGGGTGAAGAGATTCAGTATCGGGTGGAGTTCAAGAGCCTTCGAGAGCCGGGAATCCGAAGCGATCCGGTGGGAGGGTCGTTTCGAACGCCCCCGACGGATCGAACGGATATCCGGTTCGTTTGGGGAGGAGACGTCGTCGGGCAAGGGTGGGGGATCAACCCCGACTTCGGTGGCATGAAGACGTTCGAATCGATGCGGAAAACGGATCCCGACTTCTTCATCCACTCCGGCGACTCGATCTACGCCGATGGGCCGCTCGAAGAACGCGTCGAACTCGACGATGGCAGCGTTTGGCACAACGTCCTTACGGAAGCGAAATCCGACGTCGCCGACACGCTCACCGAGTTTCGAGGGAACTACCGGTACAACCTCCGAGACGACCACTACCGGGAGTTCGTCTCTGAGGTTCCGATGATCCCACAGTGGGACGACCACGAAGTCCTCAACAACTGGTACCCGAACGAGAAACTACCGGCGGACGACCCGCACGACGTCAAAAGCGTGAACCTACTCGCGGCACGTAGCCAGCGGGCGTTCCTCGACTATATGCCGATTCGCCCGCGGGAGGACGTCGACGATGCGATCTATCAGCGCTTCCCGTACGGCCCTTCGCTGGAGGTATTTCGGCTCGACATGCGGAGCTATCGGGGGCCGAACACGGGGAACACCCAAACGGAATCGGGGCCGAAAACGGACTTTCTCGGCGACACGCAACTGGACTGGCTCAAAGACGCGCTCTCGAACTCCGAGGCGACGTGGAAGATCATCGCGGCGGACATGCCGATCGGACTCGTGGTCACCGATGGCGACAAGTACGAAGCGGTCGCAAACGCGGACGACGGGATACCGAAAGGTCGGGAACTGGAGATCAAGGAGTTGCTCTCGTTCATGCGCTCGGAAGGCATTCGGAACGTCGTTTGGCTAACGGCGGACGTCCACTACGCGGCGGCCCACCACTACCACCCGAAACGGGCGTCGTTCTCCGAGTTCGAACCGTTCTGGGAGTTCGTCTCCGGTCCGCTTCACGCCGGGACGTTCGGACCGAACGAACTCGACGACACCTTCGGCCCGAAAGTCGTCTTCGAGAAGAGTCCACCGGAAGGGGAAGCGAACCTTCCGCCGAGCGACGGACTGCAATTCTTCGGGCAAGTCGACGTCGATGGTCGATCCGACGCACTGACGGTAACGCTCAAAGATATGAACGACAAGTCGCTGTACACGAAGGAGCTTACCCCCCACGGCTGCTGATCGTTACCCCGGTCGGCCGCTGATCACCGCCGCCGCGGCGTCGATCACGGTCTAGTTCTCATCAGATGGCAACCACACGACATCTATACCACCTCACATGACGTACTGTACGGGTGATTATGCCGATCGATATC
>NZ_JBAWAC010000165.1:0-2386 GCF_049589095.1 Haladaptatus sp.
CCTCGAAGGCTCTCGCGGTCGTTCAAGTCCGCCTCCACCACTGACACGCCTTTCGGCGGGTCGTACGTCGAAGCGTTTCGAGTCATCGCCACGACTTCGTGACCCCGTTCGATCAGTTCGGGGACGAGGTTGCGGCCGACGAACCCGGTTGCTCCGGCGACGAGTACCCTCATTACTCGAAACTCGGGCGCTACGGTTCAAAAGCTGTCGGGGCAACCTGAAGGGTTATGCGCCGCAAGCACCACGGTTTCCGTATGGATTGGCCCTTCCTCCTCGCCCTCGCCCTCCTACTCGGTGGCGTTCTCGGAAGCGTCGCTCCCCTCGTGCCGGGAGTTCCCCTCTCGCTCGCGGGAATCTACGTCTACTGGTGGGGGACGGACTTTCACAGTCCCGGCCTCGCCTTCGTCGCCATCGCAACGGTCGTCGGTATCGCGGCGTTCGTCGCCGACTACGCAGGAAGCGCGATTTCCGCACGCGCTGGCGGTGGTTCGATGGTGTCCGCCGCCGTCGCGGCCGTCGTCGGAATCGTCGCCCTGTTCGTCACGGGACCCGTGGGAATGCTGGTCGCCGTCGCGCTCGCCACCTTCGTCGTCGAACTCACGCGGACGAACGACCTCCGGCACGGTGCCCGAACCGCTGGCTTCGCCGTCGTCGGCATGCTCGCGTCGGCGGTCGTTCAACTGCTCGTGACCGGTTCGCTGCTCGTCGGATTCCTCGCCGTCGTGTTGTTCTGAACGGCCGCTTTCCCCCGTTCGTCCATTCTACAAACATGACAGATGATGTGGCTGTAGGGGTTCCTCCGGTCCGGTTCCCTCGTCTACGCCCGGCATCATCACGACCAGTCCAGTTACCGAAATTGAGGCGCTAAGGCCCCTTCCTCAACGAGCGACCGAAGGGAGCGAGTAGGGAGGGGATACAGCGTTGACGAGACGCCGAGCGTCTCGCCTGCACACGAGAGCATTGCTCTCGTGAACGCCGCACGGTTCTCTAGCACGTTCGACGCTCAGCCCACAGGCCCACCGCCACGTTTATGTTTCAACATTGTATATACTCCGATGATGGATAGACACGAAATAGAAGGCCACGAAGTCATCACCGGGACGGTCAAAGCCACTGGCAACGGGGCACACGTTCTCGTCCCGAAGGACTGGCGTGGTGCAGACGTGAAAATCGTCCGAACAAGTGAACCCACCGACAAGTAGCCCCACCAGATGAACTACAACTACAGGTATCGGCTCCGGCCGTCCGACGCTCTTGAAGACCAGTTAGCGTGGACGGTCGATACCTGTAGACCGGTCTACAACCACTTTCTCCACCGACTTAACCGGAACGACGATACCTCGGCGTACTCCGAACAGAAACTCCTGCCGAGTCTCAAGAAGTGGTGGACAGACCTGAAACAAGTCCACTCGAAGGTTCTCCAGAAGGTCGTCCAGCGGTTATACGACAACCTCTCAACGCTTCGCGGTCGCAAAGAGAACGGCTACCACGTTGGGACGCTCAACTGGAAGGCACCGGGCGAGTACCGTAGTTTCACCTACAGCCAATCCGGCTTCAAGCTCAAAAATACGAGCGGTCGGACAAAACTGTGGCTCTCGAAACTCGGAGAAATCCCGCTCACTTTCCACCGTGACCTGCCCGACGACGCCAATATAAAGACCGTCACGGTCAAGCAGGAAGCGACCGGTAAGTGGTACGCCATCCTCGGTATCGAGACGCCCGACGACCCTCCTGCGAAGCCCGAGAATCCTGAGCAGTGCGTCGGTATCGACGTTGGCATACTTAAGTACGCCCACGACACCGACGGAACCGCCGTTGAATCGCCCGACCTCTCAGACGAACGCGAGCGACTGGAACGGGCACAGCGCAACCTCTCCCGCAAGGAACACGAGTCTGCAAACTGGGAGAAACAACGCCTAGTCGTGGCTGAGCGTCATGCCGACCTCAAACGAAAGCGCCGTGACTTCCTCCACAAATTGTCGAACTACTACGCCACCGAGTACGACTTGGTGGCCGTGGAGGACTTGGACGCGAAGGGCTTGGTCGAACTACCGGGCAACTCGCGGAACCGGGCGGGCGCGGCGTGGGGAACGTTCCTGCGGATGCTCGAATACAAGTGCGAACGCGAAGGGGTACACTTCGTCACAGTAAACCCTCGCGGAACGACCAAAGAGTGTGCATCCTGCGGTGTTTCGACCGATAAGCCGTTGTGGGTCCGCGAACACTCCTGTCCGGCGTGTGGTTTCGAGGCGGATAGAGACGCGAACGCGGCGTGGAACATTCTTTCTCGCGGTATCACAAAGCGGTTAGGAGCGGGACGCTCCGAATCAACGCCTGTGGAGACTGCGCTTCCTGTGGATACCTCCGTATCTGCAAAGCGCGTCGT
>NZ_JBAWAC010000166.1:0-3288 GCF_049589095.1 Haladaptatus sp.
AATCCCTACGATGCCCTCGACGGTTCCTCGAACCCTCTTCGTCGGTGACCATCCCGGACCAGTATCCGAGCACTGGTCGCTGGATTCGTGATGGCCGTATTCGCGATCTCCTTGCGATTCGTCGCACCGACGCTTCTCCTCGGTCCTACCCTCCTGTCGCTCGCAGCGGTCGCCGGTTTCCTCCTCGCGGCGGGGGTCGGTTGGTATCGTGGGAGCGTCCTCGTCGCGATACTCGTCGCCACCCTTCCGGTGTTCGCGTTCGACGCCGCATCGACGGCGCTCTTCGAACCAGCGACGCTCGAACTCGCCGTTCGCGCCGCCCGCCGGGCCGCGTGGTTTTCCATCGGTGTGTCGGTACTCGTCGCCGGGCCGCTCGGCTACGCCATCGGTTCGTCCCTGCGGTCCGACGATGAATCGCTTCGTCCGCTCCGTTCCCTCCGAAGCCTTCACATCGCCGACGAGCAGTACGGCCCGCTGCTCGTCTGGGGTTGTGTTGCGGCAGTGGCCGTCGTCGTGTGCACCGTCTCACCTGTTTCCGTCATATCTTTCTCGGTTACACTCTCCCCGATACTCGTCGTCGGTGGCGTCCTCGTGGCTACCTTCCTCGGCTATCGTAGCCCCGATGCGCTCGCGTCCGCTCTTGCGGCTGAGTTCGGCGTCAGTTCCGGACTGTGGGTGTTCACTCAGGGATTCGCCGCTCTCGACGCCGGGGTGGGGGTCACCTCATCGGTCGCTCTCCTCAGAATCGTCCTATTTGGCGGCGTCGTTCTGCTCGCCGGTTTCGTCGCCGGTATTCCGCTCGGCTTGGCCGGGTACGTTATCGGACGAACGTTGGATGCCTGACACCGCTCGGTTGTCGTACCACCAACTGATGACGATTCGGACGATTTTCTGCCGATTTCTGGTCAGCTGTTTTGCAGCTGTCGCTCTTTTCCGAGAGGCATACGCTTTTGCGCTATCGCCGCACGGTTGCATCCATGACCCGACTCACCGACGCCATCGTCGGCGACGCGTACCGGAACGATTTCCAGTGGCAGGTCCTGAAAGACCTCGTCGACCTCGAAACCAGAATGGCCGGACAGCAAGGGGAACAGGACGGCGCGGAAATCCTCGAAGGCTACTTCGAAGAAATTGGCCTGCGAGACGTCCACCTCGACGAATTCGACATCGACGGCTGGTGGCGGGGTACCTCCTCCATCGAGACCGCCGGGAGTCACAGCCAACGCTACGAGAAGGATTATCAGGTCATCGCGCTCCCGGGAACGCCCGCCGGAACGGTCGAGGGTGAACTGGTCGACGTCGGGTATGGGCGACCGGGGGACTTCGAAACGGCCGACTGCGATGGCAAGATCGTACTGGCTTCCAGCGAAACGCCGGACGATTACGGCCGCTGGATTCACCGGATGGAGAAGTACGTCAGCGCGGCCAACGCCGGAGCGGTCGGCTTCGTCTTCACGAACCACATCGAGGGATGTCTCCCGCCGACCGGTGAGGTGGGCTACGATAACCGCCCCGGTTCGATCCCGGCGGTCGGCGTCTCGAAGGAACTCGGGGCGCGTCTCGCCCGTCACGCCGAGGACGGCGACCTCTCGGTCACGGTCGATGTGGACTGTCGAAACGAGCCTTCGACGTCGGTCAACGTCCTGGGCGACATCGGTCCCGACACCGACGAAATGATCCTTTTGACGGCCCACGTCGATACACACGATATCGCCGAGGGCGCGAACGACAACGGTGCGGGAAGCGTGTTGGCGACCGAGGCCGCCCGCCTGCTCGCCCGAATGGAGGACGAACTCGAAACGCGCGTTCGCGTCGTCGTGTTCGGTTCGGAGGAGATCGGACTCAAGGGTGCCTACCACGCGATGAACACGTACGACCTCGACACCGTGAAGTGTATCGTCAACATCGACGGCGCGGGACGGGACAGAACCCTTTCGGTGAACGCGAACGAGTTCGACGAACTCCTCGACGCCTTCGAAGTGGTGACCGACGAACGGTCGATTCCGCTCGTTTCCAGCAACACCGTTTCGCCACACGGGGACCAGTGGGCGTTCGTCCAAGAGGGAGTTCCGGGCGTGATGGTCTCCTCGACGAGTCCCGACAAGAGCGGTCGCGGATGGGGTCACACGCACGCCGATACCCTCGATAAAGTCGACCTCCGCGACCTCCGCGAGCACGCCGTCACCATCGCGGACGCCATCTGTGCCCTCACCGAACCCGACCGTGAGGTTCCGAGCCGTTCCCGCGAGGACACGCGTGATCTGATCGACGCCGGATACGAGCAGGAACTCAAACTCGGCGGGCGCTGGTCGTACTGAGCACTCGTCGATCCCTCCGGAATCATCGCTCGTCCGGTGACCGACTGACCGTCCGACTGTACTCGGTTGCCGTCCGAAACCCGGTTCGATATTCCGCCGACCGACGTCTTTTGCTGTCGCGAACCCAAACGACATCGGGAGCGGAGCCCACTTCCCAGTCCCGAGTTGGGGCCGACTGGTCCGTGACGACGGACGGAGATACTGGCGACCGATCTGAGCGTGGTTACTGCCGTCGCGTGATCGACGCAATCGGCTCCCGCGAACAAGTAACATACCTCGATGTGATTTTACCAGATTGTCGCCGGTAGAACCGTTGATGCCGTGTGTTTGCACCATCTACTCCATCTTCGATCCTTGTAATTTCATATAGCGATATGGAGTTTGTAATTTCGAATACTTCCGCTTCATAGTCTCTATCCTCCAAATTCTTCGATCACGCCATTTTCGGCACTACTGCCGCTTAGTTTGATAATCGGAAGTGATTTTGCCCGGGTCGCTCCCCTCGGGGAAGCACGAAACCTCTCATCGACGACGAGGCGGTTCCGTATGGAAAGACAGCGCCGTTTCCACCGATTTTCGATATCTCGTTCCTCCGATTACCGTGACGAAAGGATTGATGATGATGTATCGTGCATCATCGTTCGTGAATTCAATTAACATCGGTATCGTCGGCGCAGGTAATCGCGGACAGCTTCACGCGCGAGAGTATACTACTATAGAGAACGCATCTCTCGTAGCAGTTGCAGACATCGACGAGGAATCGGCGCATTCGCTCGCCGCCGAGTACGATATCCCCTCCGTCTATTCGGATTTCCGCGACATGCTCTACGACGCGGACCTCGACGCCGTGAGCGTCTGCGTGCACAACAACCTCCACCCGCCGGTCGCGATTGCCGCCTTCGAGGCCGGGTGTCACGTCTTCTGTGAGAAACCGCTCGCGGCAACTTACACCGACGCCAAGGCGATCGCT
>NZ_JBAWAC010000167.1:0-2309 GCF_049589095.1 Haladaptatus sp.
TTCCCCGAGAAACTGGGTCGAATCGAATCCGACCGGGTCGATGAACTCGATTTTCACCCCCGAGTGTGTCGCTTACGGCTCCCGGGCGAACACCGTGGCGGCCACGTCTTCTACCACGGCGTCGAAGCGAACGTTCGACCGCCACGGGCGGACGAACTGCCTTCCCTGCGCTATCTCGCCTACGGAACGTCCATCACGGAAGGTGAAGCACCCCTCGGGGAGCACCTGACCTACGCGTCACGGACGGCCACCGGATTGGGTGCGGACCTGATCAACCTCGGTTCCTGCGGCACGGCGTTCTGCGACGAAGCCATTGCCGACTACATTGCCGGTCGGGACGACTGGGACGTCGCGACGCTCGCCGTCTCGGTCAACATGGTCGATCGCTTTTCGGTTTCGGAGTTCCACGAACGCGCACGGAATCTCCTGGAAACCGTCGCCGACGCCCATCCGGAGAAACCGGTTGTTCCCATCACCATCTATCCGAACGCCCGCGACGTTTGTGTGGGGACGGACACGGAGGGACGGTGTGAGCGATTCCGCGAGGCGCTTCGCGACGTCGTCCGGGAGACGGCACGCGATAACGTCTTCCTCGTGGAGGGTCCCGACGTTCTCGACTCCCTCGGCGGCCTCACCACCGACCTCGTCCATCCGGGGGACGATGCCATGATCCGCATGGGCGAAAACTTGGCGGCGAGGCTCGAAACCGTTCTTGCCAGGTCGGATTCGGCGTAGTGAGACGGACTCGGCGTAGTGAGACGGACTCGGCGTAGTGAGACGGATTCGGTGCAGGTGGCGGCGAAACCGCATCGATTCACGTTGTCGATCCGTACTGGTGGATCGGAAACCGGCGTGAATGGCCGCCGAACGGAAGGTCGATGTGTACGAACCGAACCGTAACTGTTCGAACGTCGGTTGATTTTTCACGGTGCGATACGGTGAATCAGTATGGATGATACTCGAACGAACGCCGGGGTGGACCGGGCCGCCGACGTTCGAGTCGGCGTTCGAACGCGTACCCTCTCGGAAGAGCGTCTTCGATACGTTCGCCAGTTAGGCGCGACCGACGTGTTCCTCGATCACGCGGATACGGAGGAGGAACCCGACGATTTTAACGATCGTGACGGATAGGAGACCGTCGCCGTCGGCCGCGATTCGATCCCGTCGGTCACGGAACTCGAAGCGGCCCGCGAACGGGTGGAATCCGCGGGACTGTCGCTCGCGGGGATCCAATCGCTTCCGTACTCGTTGTACGGGGACATCATGTTCGGCCGGGAGGGGAGCGACGCAGCGCTCGAACAGATCACGACGCTCGTCCGTAACCTCGGCGAAGCCGAGATACCCATCCTGGGATACCAGTGGAACCCCCGCGGCGTCGTGCCGATGCGAACGTCGCCGGTGAGAACGCGCGGTCAGGCCCCCGCCACCGCGTTCGACCTCTCCGAACTCGACGATCCGGACGCACTCGCTCCCGGACTCGACCGGACGTACACTGAATCGGAGTTCTGGGACCAGTACAACGAGTTTCTGCGGGCAGTTCTTCCCGTCGCGGAGGAAGCGGGAGTCACGCTCGCGCTGCATCCGGTCGACCCGCCCGTGTTGGTGTCGCTCGGAGGAATTCCCCGATTGTTCAGGAACGTCGAGAACTTCGAACGGGCGATGTCGGAAGTCCTGAGCGATAATCACGGCCTAAAGCTCTGTCTCGGCTGTTTTTCGCAGATGGACGAGGACGTTTCTGACGTCATCCGACGGTTCGGCGAACGCGACCAGATCGTCTTCATCCACTTTCGGGACGTGGTCGGGACCGTTCCGCGGTTCCACGAAACGTTCGTGGACGCGGGAAATTTCGATACGGTCGATGTCGTTCGAACCCTCCACGATATCGGGTACGACGGGGTCGTCATCCCCGATCACGTTCCGAAGATGGCCGGCGACGACGATTGGCGTCATCGGTCCCGCGGGTTCACCGTCGGCTACCTTCGCGGGGTCATCGACGCCGTGCGGTCGGAGTAGCCTCGGCGGTGGAACCGCGACGGGTCACGGTCGGACGAACGACGACGCCGGGATTTCGAATACGACCGCGTACTCCCTTCGTCCGTGGAATTCGAAAAAAGACTCTGTCGTGCGAAATCCGTGATCGGATTCTACGGCGTCACGGTTCGACGACGGGGTTCGTGAGCGTACCGATCCCCTCGATTTCGGCCTCGCAGACCTGCCCCGGTTCGAGCAGATCGACGGGGTCGCGGAAGATACCGACGCCGCCGGGCGTCCCGGTCGAGATCACGTCGCCGGGCCGCAGTGTCATGTTC
>NZ_JBAWAC010000168.1:0-10178 GCF_049589095.1 Haladaptatus sp.
GTGGACGGGCGTGACCGTCATCGAGCCGAAAACGACCGCGGCGAGCAGTATCGAAATCACCCTTCCCTTGCGACCGGCCATCGATGGAGTCACGCCGTGGTTCACCATATGCCCTCGGAGCCGTGGAGCGGAGTACGGTGAAGGATTATACACGCGACCGGGGCCGCCCCGCTATCCCATCTCCAACTTGTTATCCCATCTCCAGCGGGTTCGCCTTCAGGAATTCGCGTAAGAAAACCGTCGCGTACGAGCCCGAGGGAAGCGAGAATTCGAACGAGAGCGGGTCGTGGGTGAGCGAGAACTCGGAGCCGAGCAGTATCGCGCGGCGGGTGCCGGTCGAGTGGAACTCGCCGGGCAGGTTGAAATCGTGCGGTTCGAGGTCGAGGTCGTCGAGGATTTCGCGTTCGATGTCGCCCTGCTCCCCCTCGGCGAGTTCCGTCTCAGTGCCGACCAGCGGCGCGGTGACGAACGCCCGCCCGCGCCGACAGTGGCGTTCGATGGTCCGAACGCGCTTTTCGCTCACGGTCTGCTGGCGGTCCATGTCGGGAACGGTGAAGCCGTCTACCTCCTCGGCGAAACAGACCACATCGCCCGCGACCGGTTTGTCGAACGGAAGCCCGCGCCGAAGCCGCTCGCTCAGGATGCGGTTGAACACGTACGACTGGGCGGCGTTGACGAGCAACCGCTGAAGGTTCGTCGGGAGCGATTCGAGCGCGTCCCGGAAATCCTCGGGGTCCGTTCCGCCGTTTTCCACGAGTCGGTGAGCCATCGAGCGCTCGAACCCAAGTCGGTTCGGCAGGGCGTCGAGGACGGCGTCCCAATCGGGTGCGCGGTCTTCGACGCGCTGACGGGCCTCGCGCGTGTCGTCGGGTTCCGTCTCGAACGGGTTGCCGACGTAGGCCATCACTGCGTCTTCCCACTCCTCGCGGACGACGTGGAGGCCGACCTCGTGCGTGATGGGCCGCAGACTTCCGAATCGCTGCTGTCCGAAAAAGTTGGGAACGGCGAGGGAGTCCTCGCCGCCAGCGAACTCGCGCAGTTGGTCGGCGATGTCGTCCGCGTTTTCCGGGCGGTCTGGATTCGAAACCGTGATCTCGAACTCGTTGCCCACGAGGTCGCCGAACAGGAGTTCACGGCCCGCTCGCCCGACGGGTTCCAGTTCGGCGGCTCGCATCTCCGGGAGGTCCTCCGGGTCGACTTTCCGGAGGCTGAACAGTTGGGTCGTCACCGCGCGCTTGTCCTTCGTCCCGGCCCACGACACGCGCTCCCGGCTGATACCGAGCGCACTGGACAGACTCCGGGCGAAATCGTTCGTATCCCACCCGTGCAGGGTCGCACGGACGACGAGATACGGGTACGACCCCGTATCGGAGTCCATCGGCTCCGCGTCGAACCGCTCGATTTCCCGCACCCGGAAATCCTCGTTCGTCTCGCGGAGCGTTCCCCCCACGCCGTCCGCGTCGCTGACGTAATACTCCATGCCGACCACTCTCTCGATGGGATGTGCCTCGCGCATTCGTCCGGAGGTTGTGCCCGAACGGAATTAAAAAACCCTACTCGACGATGCTGATGCGATCCGTCACCGAATCCATGGACTCGTCGGGAAGGACGGTTCCCGATTCGGTCTCGTACGTGACGAGACCGGCGGCCGCGAGTTTCGGCAGATGGACGTGATACAACAGTATCTCCGCCTCGTCGGCGTCGTCGTCCGAAATTTCGGTGATGCTGGAATCCGCATCCCACGCCGCGACGTGGTACGCGAGGTCATCGATCTTGGTCGGTGACGTCGCATCTGCGAGATACGAGAGAACGTATCGACGGTAGGAACTGCTCAGCACGTCGAACAGAACCTCTGCCGATAGTTCGGTTCGTTCTCTCGGCGATGTCTCGGTTTTCGTGTGTCTCTCCATCATCAACCGTGTACTAGTACTTGGGGGACAAGTACGCGCTACCTACGTACGTTGGTTGGGCGAGGGTGGTTACCATACCGCAATATCGTGTATAGATGTCCGGAGTTCAGTCCGGAGATTCGTCGAAAAACGACGATGCGAGTTTCCGTTCGGCCTTTCGGAGATGTTGGTGGAGCGTCGCGGGTGCGATGCCCATCGACTCTGCGATCTGTTCGGCCGTACTCTCGCGCGGCCAGTCGTAATAGCCAGCCAGATACGCGGCCCGAAACGCCGAGCGCTGTCTCGTCGTCAACTCGGTCGAGAGCACGTCCCTGAAATCCTGCTCGGAGCGTTCGGTTCGTTCGAGATCGTGTTTCGCGAGGAGTTCGGTGTCGGGATGCGAGGAGCGAATCGACGACATCAACGCCCGAATATCGGTTCCCTTCGGGACTTCCACGACGATATCTTCCCTTCCGTCGTGTGCGCGTGCCGTCTGTACCTTCGCGCTGGATTCGATGAAACTCTCGACCAGCGACGAGGAAACGGTCAGCACGAGCAGTCCCTCGTGGTCGTGCACCCAGACGATGCGTGCCTCGGCGATTTTCGGGACCGTCGTGGCGGTGTCAGCCACCTGCTCCGGCGATGCGTCTTCGACGCGGACGTAGTAGAGGTAGCGACCGTCGGACGTCGGAACGGTGCCATCGAGGACGAGCGTGCAGTCGATTCGGCGCGAGAGATCGACCAGCAGTGCTTCATCGTCCGTGACACGAAACGCCAGTTCCACGACCGGTCTGTCGGTCGCGAGGAGTTTCTTGCTCTCGGCGGCGTTGATGGCGAACCCGACGAGTTCGCCCAGTACATCGAACCCGGCGGCCTCGCGCTCGCTGAAAGCGTTCGCCCGCGTCGCGTAGACGACCAACACCCCGTAGGTCGTCTCCCCGTACGAAAGCGGAACGGCGATTCCGGACCGAAGTCCCTGTTCCCTCCCTTCCTTTCGAAGGCGTTCGGTGAGGGCGGCGGTATCGGAAAAATCACGGACGACGACGTGTCGT
Source organism: Haladaptatus sp. (assembly GCF_049589095.1). Taxonomy (NCBI): domain Archaea; kingdom Methanobacteriati; phylum Methanobacteriota; class Halobacteria; order Halobacteriales; family Haladaptataceae; genus Haladaptatus; species Haladaptatus sp. The sequence continues at coordinate 2,942 of NZ_JBAWAC010000168.1, forward strand.
TCCGTCCGAAACGCCGTCGTCGCGGGTCGTTCCCAAACATTGTTCGTCGCTTCGACCTCGCCGACGAGTTCGTGGAACGCTCCATCGTCGCCAGCGCGTGCGCGGGGGATAATACTGTCCTCGACCATATCGTGTTCGCCGACCCACGCGAACCGATAGAGATCGGAATCGGCCAACCGGGAGCAGACCGCCTCCTCGATTTCCTCGCGCGTCGCCGCGTCGACGAGTTCGTGAATGACTTCGCGGACGAGTTCGTTGATGCGGTTCAGCGTCTCCAGTTCGTCACGCTGCTGTCGGAGTTCACGCTCGCGTTTCCGTCGCTTGGAGAGGTTTCTCCCCGTCCCTGCGAATCCGTCGACAGATCCATCCTCGGTCTTGATCCGCGTCGCGTTGAACTCGTACGGAACGTGTTCGCCGTCCTTGGTCACGAGTGCGGACTGGCGCGTCTCCGCGCTCGTCCCCGACAACACCATGTCGATCGCCTCGGCGATCATCTCCGCGTCCGCTTCCGGAATGAAATCCAACGGAGCCATGCCCCGGAGTTCGTCGTCGTCGTAGCCGGTGACGGTCGTCAACCGGTCGTTCCACTCGACGAGCCTGCCGTTTGCGTCGAAAACGTAGAAAACGTCGGGGAGCGTGTCGAGAACGGCACGGACGGTCGATTTATCCATCGGTCTCGAACGAAATGGCCGCGAAGTCTCTGCCAACGTTTCGTTTGACAATATGACACATGGCAACAGAGTACATGCCCTAGCAGAGAGAAGCGACCGGGTCGGCAAAAGATTTCGGATTTGATATATTTCGGAGGGTTCTCAGAACAGCGAAAGGTCGCCGGTGACCTTGTCCACGAGGTCGTCGTCGGCGGGACCGACGGCGAGGGCAGTGGCGGTACCGGGGTCGAGTTGCGTGTGTCCGGCGTCGCGGATGATGGCGTTTGGAAGTCCCTCCACCCGTGCTTTCTCCGCGAGACGGAACAGTTCCTCCTCGCTTCCCGCCTTCAGGACGACCTTCTTCTGACCCTCGCCCTTCCACCGTTTTCGTGCTCGGTCTCCGGTATCCTCGTACGCCGACAGCGACGCGTGAGCGACCTGCGCGGCGAGTTTTCCGTTCCCCATTCCGATGTCGGTGCGAGCGACGATGGCCTGTTTCATACCTCTGGATGGTGGTGTGGCGAACTAAAGCGCTCCTACTCGATTCGAGAAAGCTTATCATACGTGACAAATATGCGAATGTATGCTTTCGGATGCCCTCTTTCACCCCGACACGCTCTTCGAGGAACGAACGCCGCGACCGAGTCTGGGAAGCGCGTTCGCCGTCGTCCTCGTCGTCGCGCTTTTTTCGACGGCGATCTTCGGAGTTATCGGATGGTCGCTGAGCCAACGAATGACCGGGACGACGCAGATAGACAACCCGGATCGCCCCGCCGACGTGTTCTGCAACGATGAGTTCTATCAGGACAATCCGGTGTCCGATGGCTGTGCACAACCGAAGACGAAAACCGTCGTCGTCGGCGACCTCCTCTGGAAGGAGTTCCAGAAGAAGGTCCCGCTCGTCTTCGTCGGCATCCTCGTCGGATGGCCACTGACCGCAGTCGGACTACACATCACCTCCGCCCTCTTCGACGGCGAGGGGTCGTTTTCCAACACGCTGGCGGTCGCTGGTTGGGGAATGCTGCCGTCGCTGGTGCAGGCGCTCGTCGGTCTCGGACTGTTCTACATCGCGCTCCGGCACGCCGACCTTTCGGGAAGCAACGTCGAACTCCTGACGGACCAACTCCAGTCGCTCATCTCGAAAGCCCGTGGTGGGACGCTGCTCGTCTCTGCCCTCGGAGCGCTCTGGCAGGGTGTCGTCTGGACGTACGGGTTGAAACACGCCCGACGGCTCCAGACCGGTGAAGCGGCGGCGGCCGCCGGAATCATCGCGGTTTTGCTGTTCGTTATGGGAGCGCTCGGCTAGTTCCGATTCGTGTCCCGAGAATCCCCCCGACGAACGCCCATTGACCGGAGAGCCTTTAGGTACCCCTTCCCCTGTTTTCGACAATGATACTCTCGGACGCGGACATTCACGAACGGCTCGAATCGGGGGAACTGGTCGTCGAACCGATAGACGAACCCGATCTCCAAATTCAACCGGCGAGCATCGACCTCCGACTCGGCGAGGAGTTCCTCGAATTCCAGCGCACCAACATCCCCTGTATCCATCCCGACAGCGAGGACGAGGTGGACAGTTACGTCACCGAAACCATCGTGGACGAGGGCGACGAGTTCATCCTTCATCCGGGCGATTTCGTCCTCGGAACGACGAAGGAGCGCGTCGAAATCCCGTCGGACCTGCTGGCACACGTCGAGGGACGCTCGTCGCTCGGGCGGCTCGCGGTCGTCGTTCACGCCACCGCGGGCGTCGTGGACCCCGGCTATCGCGGCCAGATCACGCTCGAACTGTCGAACCTCGGCACCGCGCCGGTCGCGCTCAAGCCGGGAACCCGAATCTCTCAGCTCATCTTCACAGAACTCAAGAACCCCTCGGACCGACCCTACGGGTCCGAACGCGGCTCGAAATATCAGGACCAAGCCGGACCGCAGGCGTCCCGAATCGGCAGCGACCACGAGTTCGGCGGTGACCAACTGTGAGGTTCGCGGAGGAAGTCGTCGTCGAGGAGTTCCTCCCGACGTTTCGGTCGATGCTCGCCGAGGACCTTCGGGAGCGCGGCCTGACCCAGAGCGAAGTCGCGGACGCCCTCGGCATCAGCCAGAGCGCGGTTTCGAAGTACGCGCACGGCGACGTGGCGGGAAACGAGCGGGTTCGGGAGGACGAGCGGGTCGCCCGCCTCGTGGACGAAATCGGCGAGGGGTTGGCGACCGAAAGCATGAGCCAGCTACAGGCGCTCGTGGAGGTCGAAGTGCTCATCCGTCGACTTGAGGACCGCGACCTCATCGCACAGCTCCACGAGGAGGCGATGCCCGAACTGGCGGGATACGGCGGCGACTTCAACGTTCACGACCCGGACGACGAACTACGGGCGACCGAGCGCGTCCTCTCGTCCATGCGCCGCGGCGTGCACATCGTGGAGGGAACGAGCGGCTTCACGTCGCTCATTCCGGCGGTCGGGTCGAACCTCTGTGAGTGTCTCCCCAACGCCGAGAGCATCGACGATGTGGCCGGGATTCCCGGTCGCATCTTCGACGTGAAGGGACGGGCGACGATTCCGGCCGACCCCGAGTTCGGCGTCAGCGGGCACGTCGCCTCCATCCTCCTCGCGGCCCGGAACGAGGGAGCGGACGTCCACGCCGCGCTCAACATCAGGTACGCGCCCGAAATCGTGGAGCGACTCGAATCGACCGGCCGTGCGACCGCCGAGTTCGACGCCGAGTACGACGACCTCGGCACGGCAATCGAGACGGCGCTCGACGGGACGCCCGACGCGACGGTGCTCTATCAGACCGGCGGCTACGGTATCGAGCCCATCGTCTACGTTCTCGGGGACTCCGCGGAAGAAGTGGCTGAAATCGCGCGGGAAATCGTTTAAACCGGAACCCGCTCGCTGCGCTGTACTTCGCGGACGATGTCGTCCGGTCGAATGTCCTCCCGCTCACGACGGATGTCGTTGACGGTCTCCGCGAGCGAGAGAAGTGCCGAGACGGCACGGTCGCGCGTTGCGACGCGGCCGACCGGTCGGATCGTGGTGTATCTGTTTCCGATGCTGTCCTCCAGTTCGAGTTCCCACTCGTCCGCAATCGACGCTCTGACTGCCTTCACGGCGATATCTCCGTCCCGATGCTGGAGTTGGATCTCGTCCCCTCTGATGGGTGATCGCTCCCATTCAGCGGGAATCTCTCCGGTGTCAGACGGTGATTCCATGGTTTCGTTTTGTATTGTCCCGTTCATTCTGTGTTTGTCCTGGTTGCTTGTGCGGGTCGTTTATGTCCGCGCGCCGAAGTGGCACACACAAAGTATATACCAATCCGGCATCACTCTCTATTCACCTCGGGTAGGGGTACACGAGGTAACATTTTTCTTCGAACTACGCCTGTAGCTTCGGGTCCGGCCGACGTATCACCCGTTCGTGTTTTCGAAGTTCCGTTTCGTCGTGTCCGTCGTTCCGAGTGGACCCGTTATGTTTCGATGACGGATGGGGGCGCCTCGTAGCGTGTCCAATACTGTCTCCGAAACCGTCCCATCCTCCGAACAGTTGGCTTTGATGACAGTCCTCAATCACCGGAGTATGTCATCTCAACTGTCACGTAGTATAAGTACGAACCTCGAATTACTTTAGCCCTGTGGACATTTTCTGATCGGTCCGCATTCGGACTTGTCCATTCAATCGAATAGATTTGATACTTCGAATTTCCCAAACAAGATTAGTACGAATCACGCCTCGTCGGCCCTCGTGTCGAGTCACGTTCACACTTCCGACGTTCGTGGTGACAGCCCGATTTCTTTTATCCGACTCCGTCGTACGACCATGCATGTCACGGCGTGGAACGACTGCCGCACAACAGTTCTACGGACGGTGGGCGCAGTTATACGACCTCCTTGCAGTGGCGACGCCCGGCCTCTCCGAACTCCGAAGCCGAGTCGCCGACGAACTGCACCTCTCGCCCGGAGACACGGTGATCGAGATGGGCTGTGGGACCGGCGCGAACTTCCCCCACCTGCGGGAACGCGTCGGTCCGGCGGGTCGCGTCGTCGGCGTCGATTTCACGCGCGGAATGCTCGAACAGGCACGGGACAGAATCGACCGCGAAGGCTGGGAGAACGTCCACGTCGTGCAGGCCGACGCGGCGACGTTCTCGTCCCGCGAGGACGTCGACGCCGTCCTCGCCACGTTCGTCATCGGGATGCTCGGCGACCCGCACGGTACCGTCATTCGGTGGTTGGACGGAATCCGTCCCGGCGGCCACCTCGCGCTGCTCGACGCCGGGCGGAGTTCACGTACCTACTCGTGGCCCGTGAATCTGGCTTTCAAGGGACTCGTTCTCGCCTCCACACCCGGCGATATCAGCGCGTTCGAGAAACCGCCGTGGTACGTGCTGGACGAACGAATCGCGGAGTCGCGGCGGGCGCTGTCGGCGGGGGCAGTCGATGTTCAGGATAGCGAGCACGCACTGGGCGTGGTGCGAATCACGGGTGGACGAGTTGCGGAAAGTCGCTAGGGGTCGCCCACGACGGGGGTCGACCGTACGAATTCGCCCGCCTCGCAAAATAGTTGAATAGGTGAACAACTGTTTAATTATACTTTCGACCGAAGAACGGTTCGTCCGTGACGAACCTGCCTCGTCCGTTCAGTCGTCAGCGGGTGACGGACTGCCCGTCATCTCCACCGTGCCGCCGACGTCCAACTCGTCCAGCGCGACTTGCGCGGAGCGCTTACCCGACAACAACATCGCGCCGAAGGTCGGTCCCATGCGGGTGAGTCCGTGAGTCGTCGCGGTGGCGAGACCCGTGGAAATCAACCCGTCGTGGACCTTTCCGGCGTGTTCGACGACTTCGTCCTCGCTCTTTGCGACCCACATGGAGTCGTGACCCGGCGAGTCGTGGCCGGGCGCGCCGTACTCGCCCTCTCCGGATTTATCCATGCCGGTGTTGTGCTCCTGTGCGTGTTCGAGACCGGGTGCGTCGAGGACACCGCGCTCTTGGAGTTTCGAGACGACCACCGCCTCGTGACCGGTCGCGTCGATGACGAGGTCGGACTCCACCGCGATGGGGTCCACGCAGTGTGAGTTCGCGCGGGAGCGCGTGGACCGGCGTCTAGTTCATGACGATGCCGCCGACGCGGTGGCCTTCGCGGACGACCACGTCGGTGAACTCGGTCATGTTCTGCATTTTCACTCCGGCGGCGCACGCCGACTCGATGAGCGCGGAACAGGCGTGCGGGCCGTTCGCGACGTAGAGACCCTCGGCCTCGTCCGATTCCTCGTATGGGACTCCGAGTTCGTCCAGCACGTCCTGTGACGGGTCGCGAACCGTCACCTTGTTCATCAGGAACCCGCCGAGCCAAAAGCCGCCGCCGAGGTAGTTGTTCTTCTCCACGACCATCGTGTCCACGCCGCGCTCGGCGAGTTCCTTCGCCGCGACCAACCCGGACGGGCCGCCGCCGACGATGATAACCTCGGTGTCGGTGAACTCGGTGAATTCCTCGCTCCACGCGGTGCCGATTGCTCGTGTGACCTCCGCCTCGCTGACGTCCGCAAAGCCGTCGAATCCGTGCATACCATCTAGTGATATTACTAAGTGGTTGAAAACCGTTTCCCTCTGCTAGTGACAGAACCCGGTGAAAACCGTTTTACTCACCGAAATGTTTTTTATCCAACTTCTCACAGGATACGAACCCGATGGAATCCTTTCCCCTCGACCGACTGCCGCGCCGTTCCAGGTGGACCAGATACCTCCTCGATCCGTCCCGCGATCCCCCAGGAGACCTCGACGCATACACATCCAGCGACGTGTACGACGATATCTACGAGGAAGTTTTGAGCAGGTACCGAGACCGCACTCCTGACCACGAGGAGTTCGTCCTCGAAATTCGGGGTGCGGGTCGTGACGACCCGGGCGTCATTTCCATCGAAGGAGAGCTATTTCTCGCCAGTTCGACCGAGATGGTCGCCCGAGAGCGGGGAGTCGTGTGTGACGCGCTCCGTCCCGTTCTCGACGGCGGCGAGACGGTTCTCGCGCTCGGCTGTGGGTGGGGGGCGAACCTCGGCGTTATCGCCGACGAATTCCCGGACGTAACGGTCGGCGGCGGCGAACTCCTCGAATCCGGCGTCACCGTTTCGCGGGAACTCCACGCCGACGAAGCACGCGTCTCCGCCGAGCGATTCGACTTTCACGGTACGTGGGAGTTGTTCGATGAGCACGACGACATCGTCGTTTTCACCCGCGGTGCCCTCTCGACCCTCGACGATACCGAACCTGTCATCGACCGTTTTGGGAAACGCGCACTCGACGGGGACGTCACCGCCGGAGTCCACCTCGAACAGACCGGACCGTATCCCGACGACTCGGTTCTCGGCCTGCTTCGTCGGCGCTACGCCGACGTTCACGGATTCGACATCTCCCTGTTGCCGATGCTTCGGGAACAGCCGAAGATTTCGGTGACGCACACGAAACACGACGTCGTCGGCGCAAATCCACTGCATCCGCAAACCGCGATCCGCTGGCGACCGATGTGAGTCAGTGGACCCATCGGCGGCGAGAAAAATCGTCGTCGGTCAGTCGTACTGCGGAGCACGCCCTGACG
>NZ_JBAWAC010000169.1:0-4374 GCF_049589095.1 Haladaptatus sp.
CCCGGAACAACTGCATCCGATCCCTCGTCCGCTCGCCCGTCGCGAGCGAGCGAAGCGTGAGGTCGTATCGACCATCGACCTGTTTGACGTATCCCAAGCTACGCAACGTCGTCAGGTGGTTGTGAACGGTTCCCTTCGTCGTGTCGATTCGGGAGGCCAGTTCCGTCACCCCGAGTGGACCGTCGGCCGCGAGGGTTTCAAGCAGCGTAAACGAGGTCTTCGTCGCGTTTACCGGACAACGCCCATCTACGTTCATGGTACCTATCAATGGGTCACCCACTTATATCTGTTCACCACAGTTAAACTGAAAGATACGGAATGTACTGAACGTTCACGATAGATTCGTGGTGGCATCGATGTTTTGGGGATGAGTCAGTCAGACGTACAGTATCGAGGAGGAGGTGAGATATGAGCGGCGTTTTTCTGTGGTGAACAAAAGATGGGAGTGTTACGATCGACGCTGGTCGGCGGGCAAGAGGAGTTTCGCGCGGGAAACACTCAAATCACTGGGATACACAGTGACGAAAAGAACGGCATGAATCACCTCGCAGTCGATATCGGCGCGAACGGTGGCACGGTGTTCACCGGAGAAATCGAGCCGAACCGGATGGACATCACCGAAGTGCATCGATTCGACAACCACCCGGTCGAGCGGAACGGCCGGTACGTCTGGGACGTTACCGACCTCCTCACGGATATCGAGGAGGGACTCTCGGCGGCGGCGTCGTCGCTCGACGGGATCGATACGGTTGGCATCGATACGTGGGGGTTGGATTTCGGACTGCTCAACGACGGCGAACTGTTGTGTGATCCATACTCGTACCGTGACCCCGAAGTCAGCGCGACCCGCGACGACATCATCGACGCGGTCGGCAAGCGGGAACTGTTCGAGGCGACCGGCCTCAATCACTGGAACACGCCGAACACGCTGTGGCAGTACCACGCGCTGGCCCGGAACGAACCGGACCTCCTCGCGGACGCCGACCGCCTCCTGATGATGCCCCAGTTGCTGACGTATCTCCTCGGCGGGGAGGCGGTGACCGACGTTACGGTCGCATCGACGAGCCAGATGTTGGACCCCGGACAGCGGTCGTGGAACACCGCGCTTCTCGACCGGTTGTCGCTACCGACCGAACCGCTGCCGCCGTTGTGCGAACCCGGGAGCACCGTTGGAACGGTCGACGCGGAAATCCTCTCGTCGGAACCCACGCTCGTGCTCCCGGCGAGTCACGATACGGCGGCGGCGGTCGCCGGGATGCCGCTTTCGGAAAACGCCGCCTTTCTGAGCACCGGGTCGTGGTTCATCCTGGGCGTCGTTTCGCCACGGCCCGACCGTTCCGCGGCGGCCTACGAGGCGGGCGTCTCGAACGAACTCGGCGTCGACGACACCGTTCGACTGCTCAAAAATATCAACGGGTTCTTCCTGCTCGAAGAGTGTCGGTTGGCGTGGGACCGGGACGGTGGCGTGACCTCGTACGAGGAACTGTTGACGGCCGCCGAGGACGCACCCGCACACGCGTCGATAGTCGATCCCGACGCGGAGGCGTTCAGTATCGACGAGTCGATGCCCGAGCAGATAGCCGACTACTGTCGTGCCACGGACCAGCGGGTGCCGGAATCGGAAGGCGAAACCGTCCGCTGTCTCCTCGATAGCCTCGCGGCGACGGCGGCGCTCACCCTCGAAGGAATCGCGGCGGCGACCGGACGAACCCCCGAAACGCTCCACGTCGGCGGTGGCGGGGTCCGAAACGAACTGTTCTGTCAACTGCTCGCCGATGCGACCGGGTTAGTCGTCCGCGCGGGACCGACCGAAGCGACCGCGACCGGAAACCTGCTGACGCAGGCAGTCGCCGCCGGGTCGCTTCCCGACCTCGAAACCGGCAGGCGACTCGTCGAATCGACGATGGAAATATCCACGTACGAACCGGCGGCCGCCAAGGGCTGGGATGAAGCGATGGAAAAGCTTCGCGCGCTTCGCTCGTCGTCATGAAGTTCCAGTCTCAGCGCGACGTGTAGCCGCCATCGACGCGGACGATTTCGCCCGTCATGTACGGGGACGCCTCGGACGCGAGGAACACGACGATACCCTGTAAATCCTCGGGACGACCGAGCCGTCCCATTGGCGTGTTGTCCAGCCACGTGCGTTCCATTTCGGGGTCGGCTTCGAGCACTCCCTCCACGAGTTCGGTCCGCATGTAGCCCGGCGCGATGGCGTTGACGCGGACGCCACGGTCGGCCCACTCGACGGCCATCGACTTCGTCACCATCAGCACGCCCGCCTTCGACGCGTTGTACCCGACCTGCGGTTGCGGGACGTTGACGTTGTAGGCCGACATGGAGGCGATGTTGATGATTCGCCCCTCGCCGCGGTCGAGCATCCGCCGTCCGACGTGTTTCGCGCACAGGAACACACCCGAGAGGTTCACGTCGAGCGTCCGCTGCCACGTCTCGTACTCCATCTCCTCGGCCGGTTCGTTCGCGGCGATACCCGCGTTGTTCACGAGAATGTCGATGGGACCCAATTCGTCGGTCACCGCCTCGACCATCGCCTCTACCTCGGCTTCGTCGGTCACGTCCACCTCGACCGCGACGGTATCGACGCCGAGTTCTTCGAGTTCGGCGGCCACCTCCTCCGCCATCTCGATGTCGATGTCCACGATTGCAACGTCGGCACCGGCGTCGGCGAGCGCCGTCGCCATTTCCTTGCCGAGTCCACGGGCCGCACCCGTGACGATGGCTGTCTCTCCGTCGAGCGCAAATCGATCTAGTACACCCATTTGTCGAGATATCCCGCGCATCGGTAGTAAGTATTTCGCAGAACAGGACGGATGGGAAGTACGATTCCGGAGGGGGAAGTTTTAACCGCTGGTCCACGGATTAGCAGGTGTCGATAATGAAAGCAGCTGTACTGACGGACGAGCGGACCGTCGCTATCGAGGAGCACGAAAGACCGAACCCGGACGATGGGGACGTGCTCGTCCGGGTGAACGCCTGTGGCGTCTGTATGACCGACTATCACATGTATCACGGGACGTTCCCCGTCGAGTTCCCGATGATACCGGGCCACGAGAGCGCTGGGGAAGTCGTCGCCGTCGGGGACGACGTGTCCAACGTCGCCGTCGGCGACCGCGTGGCGATCAACCCGTCGATCCCCTGCAACGACTGTCGAGCGTGTCAGAGCGGGAAGGAGAACCTCTGTGAGAACTTCACCTCCATCGGCGGCGCGGCCGACACCATCATCGACGGCGCGTTCGCCGAGTACGTTCGCGCACCCGAAGGCTACGTCGAACCCGTGGGGGAGTTGGCGTACCGGCAAGCGGCCTTCGCCGAACCGCTCGCCTGCTGTATTCACGCCGTCGATCAAGTGGACCTCGAATCCGGGGACACCGTCGTCATCATCGGTGCCGGACCCATCGGCCTGCTCCTGTCCCAGACGTTCCGCGCGAGCGGCGCTGGAACGGTCATCGTCTCCGAGCCAGTCGATCACCGGCGCGAACTGGCGCTCGAAACCGGCGCGGACTACGGTATCGATCCCGTGGAAACCGACCTGCGATCGGAACTCGACGAACTCGTCGATGGCGTGGATATCGCCGTCGAGGCGGTCGGGTTGCCCGAAACCATCGAGATCGCGCTGTCGCTGCCGTCCGCCGGGGGAACCACGTTGATTTTCGGCGTCCCACCGCAGGACGCGACGGTCGAGATAGATCCGTTCTCGGTGTACTACGACGAGACGGAACTCGTCGGAACGTTCTCCCTGACACCCAACGATTTCTCCCGCGCCGTCACGTTCCTTCGAAACGAGCGGATCGACGTCGAGTCACTCATCACCGACGAGTACGGTCTCGGGGGATTGACGGACGCGTTCGACGGCATGGAGGACAAAGAGGGGCTGAAGAAGATGATCTATCCGAATCGGGACAAATAACGGTCTATCGATTATCCAACCGCCAGCTATCGATGGGGACCTGTCCGCCATCGACGCGGAGTTCGTGGCCGTTGATGTAGTCGCTGGCGGGCGATGCGAGGAACGTCACGGCGTTCGCGATGTCTTCGGGTTCCGCGAGTCGGCCAATCGGGTTGTTGTCCAGGATCTGTTGTCGAACGGCGTCGCTGAACCCTTCGGTCATTCTGGTGTTCACCCAGCCCGGTGCAACGGCGTTGACGCGAACCCCCTCCCGGCCGAGTTCGAGCGCGAGGCTCTTGGTTAGCCCGAGCAGGCTGTACTTGCCCACGTCGTAGGCGGGCGACATCCCGACGCCGTTTTTCGTGTGAATCGACGTGATGTTGACGACCTTCCCGTAGCCATGCTCGACCATCCCGTCGATGACAGCGCGAGTGCAGTTCAGCGATCCGTAGAGGTGTACGTCGAGGTTC
>NZ_JBAWAC010000170.1:0-7460 GCF_049589095.1 Haladaptatus sp.
GGTAACATCACGGTTTGAGCAGAATACGAGGGATAGACGGAGTGGAACATCGAGATAGGTAAGATAGATAGAATAGGTGAAATAGGTAACCAGGCGAGGCAGTGAGGGTACCGCAGCGGAATGGCAAGGGATGGAGCAAGTGGAAGAGGGTGAGAGAAGACAAGAATAGGTGAACAAGTTGCGATAGGTATCGTAGATAGCATAGGTTCAATAAGTAGTCCAGGTAGTGTTGTAAGAGGTAGGAAAGCACAGGGATGGGGAAAGGACGGATGGGAAGCGTAGTTGGAGTAGCTAAGGTAGGTGAGATAGGTAAGGTGAAATCGGTAGAAATTGTATCTTAAGTACCTATTGTTAGATATTGTAGAAAGGCGTGTCACGTGGCGTTTCCGATGAACGAGGGATGTCGATCAGTGTGATCCTCGACGACGGTCAAAAAATCAGCGAACTCCGTGCGTTTTGTGCGGGACGATTTTACAGGAGGCTCATGAAGTAGTCCCACTCCCACCCACTGCCCGGGTCGGTGTGATGGCTCGCGCCACCGCCGACGCTGGGGTTGTCGGGGTCGGGAACCTGTTCGTGGCCGATGATACCCGATCCGTCGGCCGGGTCCGCCGGAGCGACGCCGGTCGGATGGGATTTCGGAATGCCGTACTCCTCACACGCCCAACTCACGATGGAGGCGAGGTTCTGATACAATTGGTCGGGATGGCTTTCGGACGCGTAGCCCTCGTTTTCGAAGTTGAGGCCTGCGCTGTTGTAATCGTAGTTCCCGGCGGCGTAGGAGATGTCGTCGTCGTACACCATCTGGGTGATCTGTCCCGAACTGTTGCCGACGACGTAGTGGGCACTCACGCCGGAATCCGGGTTGTTGAACACGCTGATGCCACCCTCGTACGAGCCTTGGATGGTGTGGATGATGATCCAGTTGATGTCGCTCGCCGTTCGGTTCGCCGCCGCGTAGTTGCCCGACGCGGCTTGGTCGAACGTCACCGAGGGCTTTGAACCGCCGCCACTGGTGGACGTGAGGTAACGTTCGACCGACCAGCCCCACACGCCGCGGTCGAGCCAATGGACGCCCCACCAGGTGTACCCGTCCTTGTCGATGGGACCGTTCATGATCTCGCCGACCTCGCCAGCCGAGATCGTTGCGACGACCGTCTGGTCTGTACCGGGCTGTTTCCGGGTGTGCAACGCCGTCGTCGGTGCCACCTGGTCGCCGTCGGCGAAGCCACCGCTTCCGCCGTCGCCGCCACCGCCCGAGGGAAGCTCTGCGGCGATGTCGTTCATGATGTCTGCGATCTTCTCCGCCCACTGGTCGTCCGACGCGTAGTGGACGTTCATGCCGCGCAGCGTCGAACCTTCGTAGTACGTCCCGTCCGTGGAGAGGTACTCCTCATCGACGTACGCCATCACTTGGCGGACACACTGTTCGAACGACGCGTATCCGTCGGCACACTCCGCCGGGCAGATGTCCCGTGCGTTGAAGCCGTAGATGTTGTTCTTCTCCTGTGCGATGTTGCTCCTCCCCCACGCCGATTCGAGCGCGGCGTGGGCCGCCATGTACACCGCGTTGATGTTTCGATTGTTCTGGACGTCGACCCACGTGTCGCCGAGCCCGACGAGCGGACTCCCCGGCGACACCGAATCGACCGCCGAGTCGAGCTGGCTACCGGAGATTCCGACGGTCTGCCGAAGGTCGCTGTCTATCGTGTAGGACGCGGCAGTCGTCGTGCCGCTGAACGCCAGACCGCTCATCGTGGTGAGTCCGGCGACACTCGCACCTTTCAGGAACCGCCGTCGATTGGGTTGCATGATCCAGTTGAGTATCGAAGATTGTAATTAATTAAATTAACGGAACTAGAATGGTAATTAATGTTTTTTAGAGGACAGTTATAATCGGATGATATGAGGGTGCGGATTTATCACCGCCTGCTATGAAAAATACGTTATGCCATTCCAGTATCCGAACGGGGAACGTATCGGGTGTTCCGAGGTATCCACGAAATGGGAGTGTAGTACGGAAGAATACGGAGGAGAGCCTTCGCGGGCCGTTTTGGGGGTTGTTTCCTCTCCATGAAGATCACGGATATCGAAGCGGTCGCCGTCAACGTCCCGCTCGTCCCGTTCGAAGACGGTGGCATCGGACCCTACGTCACGAATCACAACTCGCTGACGGACATGGACCGCGTCCTCGTTCGGGTGGACACCGACGAGGGAATCTCAGGGTGGGGGGAGGTTCGCGTGTTCCTCACGCCGGAAGCGACCGTCGCCATCATCGAAGAGGGGATTCGCCCGCTCGTCGTCGGCCAGTCGCCGTTCGAACTGGAAAAACTCCGGCGACAGGTGTTCATCGAGTACGCCAACGCCGACCCGTTTTTCGCACCAGTCGAAGTCGCCTGTTGGGACATCGTCGGCAAGTCGCTCGAAAAACCGATTTACGAACTGCTCGGCGGATGGACGGCACCGAACCAGACGGAGACGAGACACCGGGAGCATCAGGGGGAGTACGGGGAGGATAACGAGGTCGAAATCGCGTACTGCCTCGGAATCCTATCGCCCAAGCAATCCCGTGAACGCGCCGCCGCCGTGCGCGACGAGGGATTCTCCGTGCTGAAGACGAAAGCCGGGCGGGACTGGAAGGAGGACGTCACCCGTATCGAGGCGATGCACGACGCGGTCGATGGCGAACTGGAGTTTCGTCTCGACCCCAATCAGGGGTGGACCACCGACCAAGCGATCCGCGTCGGTTCGATGCTCGCCGACGCCGGGATCTATCTCCAGTACATGGAACAACCGATCCGAGTCGATGCACACGAGTCCTTGGCCGGACTGAAGCGCACCGGACAACCGATCGGGCCGAACGAGGACACCTACATTCCACACAACCTCCGCCGACTCATCGACGCGGGGGCTATCGACGTCGCCGTGTTGGATTTGACGCCCACTGGTGGCATAACGGGATTGCGGCAGCAGGCAGCCATCGCGGAGGACGCCGGACTTCCGATGGCACATCACTGCGCGTTCGACCTCGGGATCAGAACGGCGGCGATTCTGCACGCGGTCCACGGGATACCGGGCTTTTCGCTCCCGCCCGATTCGGTCTACTACGGTTGGGAGGACGACGTTATCGAGGACCCGTTCGACAGCACTGGTGGCACACTCGAAGTGCCACAAGGTTCGGGTCTCGGGATCGAAATCGATTACGACAAGATCGAACGGTACCGCATCGACTGAGATCTCGATTTGGTTACTGGCCTTTCTTCCTCTCCACGCCGAGTATCTGCACCGTCGGAAGCGACCATCCGTACGTGACCGCCGCCACCCGCGTCCCGACGGTCACCACGGCGCACGTCGCAGCGGCGGTATTTCCGACGCCGACACCGGCGAGAGCGATGACGAGCCAATACGTGCCGCCACCTAACACCGCGCAGCTCGCGTAGAAGTCCTCTAAGAGGATGAACGGCGACCGATTCAACAGGACGTCCGCGAGCGCGCCGCCACCGACCGCGTTGATGGTCGCGATGGCGACGACGCCGAAGCCCGAGACACCGGTTTGGGTCGCCACGATGGCCCCGGTCGTGGCGAACGCGGCGAGTCCGACGGCGTCGGAGAGGAGCGTCACGGGATGATCATCGGGAGAGTCGAGCACGAGGGTCAGCCCGACCGCCAGACAGACACCGAACACACCCAAACCGATCTCTATCGGGGACGTGAGCGCGAGCGGCACTCGGTTCACGAGAACGTCGCGTGTCATGCCACCGGCGAACGCGGTGGCGAGGCCGACGACGGTGATGCCGAACAGGTCGAACTCCTCGCGTATCGCCTTGGTCGCGCCGACCAGTGCGAAGGCGACGAGTCCGATGGTGTTCATCACCGCAAAGGGGCCGCCGAACAGCGTTCCGAGGAAGTCCTGAACCACTGGTTTCCCGTAGCGGACTGTCCGTATTGAGCGCTCCGAATCGACCGTTCACCGTGGAAGATAGATTGGAGGCATGTCGAAGACGGAACACTGTTTTCGTCCGCCGGTCCGTACCCCCGGTATGAACGACGATGGCGATGACGACCCGTCTCGACTCGAACGACCGCTGCTCTACGTGATGGGGCTGTTCTACACCATCGCGGGGGTGATGCATTTCGTCGTCCCGAAGGTGTACGCTCGAATCGTGCCGCCACAGTTCCCGAACCCTGTCGCGCTGGTGTATCTCTCCGGAATCGCGGAAATCGTCCTCGGAATCGGCGTGATGATTCGACGAACGCGTCGCCTCTCCGCGTGGGGAATCATCGCACTGCTGGTCGCCGTGTTCCCGGCGAACGTCCACATGGCGATGAGCGGCGAACTCCCCGATGCGGTTCCGGACTGGGCCGAAGATATCACTCGGATCGGGGTGTGGGTCCGTCTCCCGCTTCAAGGCGTTCTCGTCCTCTGGGCGTGGTGGTACACGCGCGAGACACCCGAGACGGCCGAATGACGCACGAAGGAGACAACCGAACGACCAACGGGGTATGACCAATGGGGTAACGCCGTTCGAACCGCATTCGGTTTCGTCCGTTCGGTTGACGGTTATCGACCGTTTCGACGGAACGAACCGATGGCGCAAGTGTGGCTCAAGTGTAGAACTTCATCGGGAGGCCGTCGAATCCGTAACTGACCGGTGAGGTCACCGGTTCGACCGACTCCGAGAGGACTTCGATATCCTCGACGTGGTCGGTGACGGCATCGAGAATGATGTTTCCCTCCAGTTTCGCGAGCGGGGCACCCAGACAGTGGTGCGGTCCGAACCCGAACGCGATGTGACGATTCGCTCGCCGCTCCGGGCGGAACTCCCCGGGGTCGTCGAACACCGCCGGATCGCGGTTCGAGGATCCGATCCACGAGGTTATCTGCTCTCCTGCGGGAATGACCGTCCCGCTCAACTCCACCTCCTCCGTCGTCACCCGTCCGGAGAGCGATTGCACGGGGCCGCGATACCGGAGGACCTCCTCGAACGTCATCTTCGGATCGATCGTCCCGTCACGCAGGTCCGCGTAGTACCCTTCCTCGTCGAGCGTCCACAGCGCGTTGCCGACGGCGTGTGTCGTCGTCGAGTGACCGGCCAGGAAGAGGAAGATGCAGAACGAGACCTGTTCCTCCTTGGAAAGGGGAACGTCGTGCGAGTCGGTATCCGTGATAACCGAGATGAGGTCGTCCCCGCCCGTCACTCGACGCTCGTCGATGAGTTCTCCGAAGTACTCGCGCACTTCCGCGAACAGCTTTTGTGGGTCCCCCTTCGCCCCCTCCATCGCACCGGTCCATCGTTTGATGATGTCCCACTGGTCGGCCGGGATTCCGAGCAGACGGGAGATGGTACGCGCCGTGACTGGCGCGGTGAGTTCCGAGAGAACGTCGATGTCGGGACCGCTGGCGAGCGCCTCGTCGAGTTGGTCGTCGGCGATGGCTCGAATCGACGGACGGAGGGATTCGAGATTTCCCGGTCGGAAATACTCGTCGACGATGCCACGGATGCGGCTGTGTTCGGGTGGGTTTTCGTCCACCAGAACGGTACCGAGGGAGCCGAACGGGTCGAAATCCGACAATTCCGCGGAGGAGAAGGTTTCGTAGTCCGAGAGCACGCGTTTGACGTCGTCGTAGCCGAATATGTCCCACCGCTCGCGCTCTTCGTCGTACCGAACGGGTTCGGTGCGACGCATCGTCTCGTACCACGGGAATGGGTCCATCCGTCGCTCGGACGGTTCGAGTCCTTTCGGAAGTCGCCTGTCGAGTTCGGGGTTCTGATTCGCCATAACTTGCTTAACGACCGTTCAGTAAAAGTCCTTTTGGTGGACGATAGTCCTTCCAGCAGTCTCAAAATCAGTGAAGACCCTCGTTCCAGTATCAGTTCAACGAAACGTTTTTGCCACCAACTACCCATTCGGCGGATAGGGAAACAGTGATCTCCGGCAGCCCACCGTTCCGCGGTTCGTGGGGGTTGGGAGTGTATCGTGGCAGTTTATTCGCCGACGACGTCGATATGCGTTCATACGGAAGACACGGTGTGGGGACATCCGTACGAGACCCACCCGGTCGGTGGCCAACCGTCGCTTTCCGCGTGAAAATTCCGGTTCCGAATCATCCCGCATCGACAGCAGCGTGAACACGACAATGTCCGAAGATACGATCGGAAACAGATGGAGCGAGTCCGAAGAACAGATCATGGAGGCGACACGGAGAGCGTTACTCCAGCACGGGTATGCACAGCTCTCGATTTCCCGGATCGCCGACGAACTGAACCAATCGAAGGCCTCGTTGTACTACCATTACGACTCCAAGGAGGACCTGTTGCAGTCCTTTCTCGAATTCACGATCGATCGACTCGAAGCCAATATCGATACCGACGACGAAGCCCCCAATCGAGAGCTCGAACAGCTCGTAGAAGCGCTTCTCCCCCTCCAACTGAGTGACGAAGAGAGCCAGCACCGGGCCGTGATGGTGGAACTTCGCTCACAGGCGGTTATGAACGACAAATTCCGCGAGCAGTTCACCGAGATAGACGGCCTGATCGTGAAACGGATGGAGCGGATAATCGATAGGGGAATCGACGAAGGCGTGTTTCGAAACGTCGATTCCAGGCGCGTTGCGGAGCACATCTTCGCCACGACGAGCGGAGCGACGTACAACCGGGCGACGACCGACCGGAGCGCCGCAGTCGCGGCGGTTCGCGTCTCGTTGTTGTCGTACATCAACAACGAACTGATACAGGGGTGAAAAGCGAAGCCCTCGGTGAGGGAGTCACCAAAAGGCCTATAATTTACCGAACGTTCAGTAAATTTGTGTCGTCATCAGATTCACCCGTAGGAAAGGGAACGCTTCCGAAAGCGATTCGCAGTCGAGAGAGACAACTGGAACCGTTCGAATGGTACGCCGAAATGCGACGTGACTCGCCCGTTCACTTCGACGAAGAGCGCGAGCGGTGGGACCTCTTCCGATACGAAGAGATAGACCGCATACTCGGCGACCACGAGGCGTTTACCTCGGATCGAGGTGTACTCGCGGACGACTCCGCGCGCGCCTCGGACGAGGGTGGGTCGATACTGCAGACGATGATCAGCGTGGACCCGCCCGAACACGAGCGACTTCGAGGGTTCGTCAACGAACGATTCCAGCCGGGAACGTTGCGGGAGTATCGCCCCCGAATAGAGGAACTGACCGAGGAGTTACTGGACGACATCGAGGGTGACAACCGGTTCGATTTCGTCGATCGCTTCGCCGTTCCCTTGCCCGTTATCGTCATCGCCGAACTGCTCGGTATCCCGTCCGACCGACGCGACCAGTTCAAGGAGTGGTCGGATGCACTCGTCGCACGTTCCACGGACGGCACCGACATCGACCGGATCAAGCAGGAACGTCGGCAAGCACAGGAAGAGATGGGTCGGTATTTCGCGGAGTTGCTGGAGGAGCGCCGAGGGGGCGACGGTGACGACCT
>NZ_JBAWAC010000171.1:0-2165 GCF_049589095.1 Haladaptatus sp.
GTCTTCCAGTTCGGATGGCTCCTCCTGTTGCCCATCTTCGCCGCGGTCATCCTCGGCGGAATCGGGTCGATTTACGGCGCGATCCTCGGCGGACTGGTCATCGGTCTGACGTGGAACCTCGCCATCATCTGGATTCCCAGTGACTTCGGCCGTGCCGCCGCGTTCGGCATGATGATCCTCATCCTACTGTTCAAGCCACAGGGACTGTTCGCAGGGAGGACGACGGCATGAGTTCGAGCGTCCGCGATTTCGAGATCAACGACACGATGCTCATCCTGGGCGCTCTGTTGGCCATCTACGTGCTGTATCTCGTGGGAGGCACACTGCTCGGCTACTCGCTTCGCGGCCAGTTGAACTCCCTCGCACGGCTCACGTTCCTCATCGGCGTGTACGGTATGTTGGCGCTCGCGTTGAACCTCCATTGGGGGTACACCGGGCTGTTCAACATCGGTATCGCGGGATTCATGGCCGTCGGATTGTACACGATGGCGATGATCTCGAAACCGCCAGCAAGCGCGAGTGCCGGTGCCGCGACCGTTTCCGGTCTCGGCCTCCCGCTGTGGGTCGGTATTCTCGGCGGAATGCTCGCCGCAGCGATCCTCGGCTTGTTGGTGGCGCTCCCGGCGCTTCGGTTGCGCGCCGACTATCTCGCGATCGTTACCATCGCGACGTCGGAGATCATCCGTTTTATCGTGACGTCGGACCAGTTCCAGACGTTCACCCTGTTCGGCAAGCAACTCGGAACCGGCGGCGGTCGTGGACTGTTGTTGAACTTCTCCGATCCGCTTGACCCGCTGTTCAACAGCGGGCCGTACACGGCGATCGAGCACGCGCTCGATCCGCTCGTCGGCGGTTCTTCCGGTCCGGTTCTGGACTCGTTGACCTACGCGATCATCCTGTTACTGTTCGTCGTGGCCTACTACTGGCTGATGAAGCGAACCGGCGAATCGCCGTTCGGGCGCGTGCTCAAGGCCATCCGTGAGGACGAGCAGGTCGCGAACTCCCTCGGGAAGGACACCAACCAGTTCAAGATCAAGTCGTTCATGCTCGGCTGTGCGCTGATGGGGCTCGCGGGTATCCTCTGGCAGATGCGCCAAGGTGCCATCACGCCCACCTCGTTCAAGCCGCAGGTGACGTTCTTCGTGTGGTTGGCCCTCATCATCGGCGGTGCCGGGTCGAACACCGGGAGCGTCCTCGGCGCGGCGATATTCGCCGGGTTGCTGTATCAGGGACCGCTCTACCTGAAGAACATCATCAGGGGATCGATTCAGGTCCCCACCGCTCCGAACTCCTTTGCGGGTGCGGTCGGCCCGATAATCCACGGCCACATCATGCCGTTCGTCTCCTACATGATGGGTAATATCAACGCGCTCCAGTTGGTCCTCATGGGTTGTGTCCTCATCTGGATCATGCACCACCGGCCGGAGGGCGTCCTCGGCCACCGCAAGGAGGAAGCGGCGAGCATTCCGCTCCTGCGTCCCGGCGGTGGCTCCGGCGGTCCGAAACCGGATGCAGCGGCGGACGGAGGTGAGGAGCAATGACCGCGAGCGAAACCGAAGACACCGACGATGCGAACTCGCTCGACATCGGGAACGAGGTTGCCGACCTGAGCGAGACGCCGCTCCGGGTCGAGAACCTCCGGAAAACGTTCGGCGGTATCACCGCCGTCGACGGGGCGACGTTTTCGGTCGAACAGGGCTCGTTCACCGGCCTCATCGGGCCGAACGGGGCCGGAAAGTCCACGACGTTCAACCTCATCACGGGGGTCTATCAGCCGGATAGCGGTTCGGTGTACTTCAACGACCGCGACATCACGGGATTGCAACCGTATCAGATCGCCGACCGTGGCATGGTCAGAACGTTCCAGATCGCCCGCGAACTCTCCGAGATGACCGTCTTGGAGAACATGATGCTCGCGCCGAAGGGACAAGAGGGCGAAGCGCTCTGGCGCTCCGTGACGCCGATAATTCGAGGCGACGTGCGCAAACAGGAGGAAGACGTGCTCGAACGGGCGTGGGAGATGCTGGAGTTCTTCGAGATCGACCACCTCGCGAGCGAGTACGCGGGCAACCTCTCCGGTGGTCAGCGGAAACTGCTGGAGATGGCGCGGGCGCTCATGACCGACCCGCAGATGGTACTGTTGGACGAACCGCTCGCGGGTGTCA
>NZ_JBAWAC010000172.1:0-2840 GCF_049589095.1 Haladaptatus sp.
TATAACGACTGTATCAGAACACTCCTGGGAAGAGGACGTAGACGAACAGTAAGCTTAGTATGCCGGTAAAGATGGCGTAGTAGACGAGCGGGATGAGTTCCAACCGAATAACGCGTCCCTCTTCGCCGACGAGACCAACGACCGCGAGCGCGGCGACGACGGTGACTAGGATTACGATGGCGTCACGTGCATGGTCGTCTTGATCGTTCTGTGGACTACTCAGCCTCCTCGACGTTGCCGCAGTTCCGACAGCGCTTCATCCCGCCGTGTACGTCGCTGTAGTCGTGTCTGATGCCCGTGATGCACAGTACGTCCTGGAAGAATCCCATACCACGTAGGTCTCGCGGCCACTGGATAATGGTTTCGTGCCGAAAAGGTACATTCCCACAGAATTAGGTAACGTTTATTCCCGTTACCGCGGTCTCGACACGCTGAGAGTAGAACATGTTCTGCAGAGTTGACGAAGTCAGTCCGGTCTTCAATACTGAACTCGTGATGCCGCGTTTCGTTCGAACTTCTCGTCGTTATCATGTCCATCGCCAAGATCTTGACCCCATCCTGTCGCTGACTTACGAGGTGCTCTTGGACCGTCACATCCAACTCGCCGAGGTCAAATGAATGTGTCCCCACACGAGTGACCGTCGCAGGTAGAGATACGGTCGGCTTCGATGTTTTATGCGAACAGGTGGGTACCATCTCAAACTCGCGTGCTCTGAGTACGTCAAATCGCTCGTCGCTGGCCTTCCGGATGATCATCCCGAGAAGACCCGTCCCTCTCGCTAGTTTTCCTGGGCTTCGACGATAGCGACGCTGGCGAGGTTGACGATGTCTTTGACGTCATCGCCGCGCTGCAGGATGTGCACGGGGTCGTCCATGCCGACGAGAATCGGTCCGACGGCGTCGGCACCGCCGAGACGCTGGAGGAGCTTGTAGACGATGTTCCCCGCTTCGAGGTTGGGGAACACGAGACAGTTCGCGGGTCCGTCGAGTTCCGAGAATCCGTACGTGTCGTCCAGTATTCCGTCGACGACTGCCGTATCGGCCTGCATTTCGCCGTCGACCTGAAACTCGACGGTCGGATCGTCGTGGAGTATCGACACCGCCTCACGGGGCTTCGCGGACCCCGCTGTCTGGACGCTTCCGAAATCCGAGTATGAGAGGAGCGCCGCGCGAGGTTCCACGTCGAAACGGCGGGCGAGCGCCGCGACGTGACGGGTTATCTCGGCGAGTTCGTCGGCGCTCGGATCGAGGTTCACGGTCGCATCCGCGCAGAAGATCACTCTGTTCTTGAACGTGAGCATGTAGACACCGGCCACGTAGTCGGTATCGGGGGCGGTGCCGACGACTTCGAGCGGCGGGCGGAGCGCGCTCGGATAGTGGTGGGCGAGCCCCGTGAGGAAGACGTCTGCATCACCTTGCTCGACCATGACACTGCCGAAGTAATCGGGGTCGTGTTGGACGAGTTCGGTGGCTTCTCGGCGCGTGACACCTTTTCGTTTCCGGAGATCGTAGAGCCTGTCGGCGTACTCGTCGTGACCGCCATCCTCGGGGTCGACGACTTCCGGATCGAAGTCGAGACCGAGGTCGATCATCGTCGCTTCGACCCGTCGTTCGTCGCCGATGAGGACGGGGTCCGCGATTCCCTGTTCCTCCATCTGGGCGGCGGCGCGAATCATCTTCTCGTCCTCCCCGTCGCCGAGTGCGACGCGCTTCGGCTCGGTTTGGGCTTTGTTCAGGACGATGCGCATCATCTCGCGGCTCTTTCCGAGGCGGGCTTCGAGGCCCTCTTTGTACTCTCCGAGGTCGACCTCGGTGCGGGCGACGCCGGAGTCCATCGCGGCCTCGGCGACTGCGGGCGCAATTTCGAAGAGAACGCGGGGATCGAGCGGCTTCGGGATGATGTACTCGGGACCGAACTGAAGCGGCTGGTCGCCGTACGCGTCCCGGACCTGATCCGGGACGTCCTTCTTCGCGAGGTCGGCGAGTGCCTCCGCGGCTGCGACCTTCATCTCCTCGTTGATTTCCGTCGCACGGGTGTCGAGGGCACCGCGGAAGAGGAACGGAAAGCCGAGGACGTTATTCACCATGTTCGGGTAGTCCGAACGTCCCGTTGCCATGATGACGGTATCCTCTCGGGCGTTCTTGGCCTCCACGTATCCGATTTCGGGGTCGGGGTTCGCCATCGCGAAGACGATCGGATCGTCGGCCATCGACCGCACCATGTCCTGGCTCACGACTCCACCGACGGAGAGCCCAACGAAGACGTCTGCGTCCTCCATCGCGCTCGCGAGTTCGCCACCTTCGACGCCGCGGGCGAACGGTTCTGCATGCGGATTCAGATCACCGGATTGCGCGCGCTCCTCGGAGAGGATTCCGTCAATATCGCTCATCACGATGTTCTCGTGTGGGACGCCGAGCGAGACGTAGAATTTCGCGCACGAGACGGCGGCCGCACCGGCACCGGAGAAGACGATACGGAGACCATCGAGCGTCTTCTCCGTAATCTCGACGGCGTTCAGAAGCGCGGCACCGGAGATGATGGCGGTGCCGTGCTGGTCGTCGTGAAAGACCGGGATATCCATTTTCTCCCTGAGGCGGGTTTCGATCTCGAAACATTCGGGGGCCGCGATGTCTTCGAGGTTGATGCCGCCGAACGTCGGTTCCATCGCCGCGGCACATCGAACGAACGCATCGACGTCCGATTCGTCGAGTTCCACGTCGAAGACGTCGATATCAGCGAAGCGCTTGAAGAGGACGCCTTTCCCCTCCATGACGGGCTTCGATGCTTGGGCACCGATGTCCCCGAGGCCGAGAACGGCTGAGCCGTTGGAGACGACGCC
>NZ_JBAWAC010000173.1:0-5820 GCF_049589095.1 Haladaptatus sp.
GAATCCGGCGAGGAAGACTCGGTCTTCGTCAACCGTATTCGTCGCCATCACGTCCTCGGCCATCCCGGCGATGAGCGCAGCCTCGCCGGTGCCCCGCGTCGTGTTCGAATCCTCGAACCAGTTCCAACACTCGTTTGCGTTCGCGCTCGTCGTCTGGTCGGGATAGATGGCGATGTACGTCTCGCTCTCGGCGACGTCGTTCATCTTCGTCTCGTTCTTGAACTGGTCGGGACTCTGGGTACAGCCGTGAAGCATGACGACGAGCGGAATCGCCGATCCGTCGGCCCCTGTCGGAATGTACTTCTTGTACGTCCGGCCGTTGTACGTTTCCGAGGTGTACGCGCCCGCTGCCGCACTGCTGGTTCCAGCGACGAGCGTGCTCGCGCCGACCGTCGCGCCGACGGACTTCAGGAGGGTGCGTCGTTTCATCCGCATGGTCACAGGTCCCTCGTGAATCCGGAGACGAACTCCCAGATGATCCGACTGGCGTCCGGCCCGCCGGGCGCGGTGAACTCCCCGCCAGCGACTCCACCGGACCACGCGTGATCCATGCCCTCGACTTGCCAGTGTTCGACGAGCGAGTTACCGTTCTCGTCGTGATACTCGGATACAGTGTAGTCCAAACTCGAACCTTGGCCGCTGTAGGTGCGGTCAGCCGTCGTATCGACGTTGTCGTCGTCCGACCCATCGGACGCGAGGTCGTTGGTCTGAATCGCCTGTTTCGTCGCCTGCTTGCCGTTGATAGGGTAGACGGTCGTGTCCGCCGTCCCGTGGAAGACGATGGTCGGCAGTTCGCTCACGGTATCGTAGATGTCCATCGTATCGTAGGCGTCGGTTCCCTTCAACTCGGGGTCCGGCCCACCGTACAGCATCGCCGTCGTTCCGCCCGCCGAGGTGTCGGCCGCGTCGTACTCCAAGCCGGAGTGAACGCCGCCCGCCGCGTAGATGTCGGCGTACTCCGCGAGTAGGTTCGGTACCATCGCCGCACCGGCCGAGAGTCCGGCGACGTACACGCGCTCGGGGTCGCAGTTCTCGGCGTCGATGGTCGTCCGCGTCATTCCGGCGATGACGGCCGCCTCGCCGTAGCCTCGCATCGTGTTCGCATCGTAGAACCAGTTCCAGCACTGGGCCGGGTTCCGCGCGTTGTACTGGTCGGGGTAGATGACGACGAACCCCTCCTCGTCCGCGATGCTGTTCATCCGTGTCTCCTCTCGGAACTGGTCCGCATCCTGCGAACAGCCGTGGAGCATCACCATCAACGGCGGGTTCGACCCCGCCGAATCCGGGACGTATCGCCAGTAGTCGAAGCCGTCGTAGTAGTGGTTCGTGTAGCTTCCCGTCGCCGCCGCCGTTCCCGCACTTCCCAAGACGCCCGCTGTGGCCACCGTACCGCCCACCGACCGCAGGAGCGTTCGCCTGTCAATTTTCATGCTATGACGAAACGCACCAATGATGTCGAGCAAAATCTATTACTGGGTTAATATGTAAATATTACCCGATGCGCGCGATATTTACCGTCGTCCGCGTCGGCGTGAACAGCCGAACGCGGCGTGTATCGCGCTGATGAGCGTATTGCTGGGGTCGTGTGAAAGTTCCCAGCACATCATCCCGCCGAAGTCGTTCTCCCTGACGTACCGAGATTTCTCCATGACCGAATGACGGTCGTCGTAGGTGACGAAGGTGTCATCCGTCTCCGAATACAGCCACGGGACGCGCGCCTCGCGATGCCAGTGATACTGGTACTGGGGTTTGCTCTTCAGTTGACGAATGGCGTGATACGATTCGGTGTCCGCGCCGTCGAACGGTTGGAAGAGTCCCCGATTCTCGTTTTTCACGTTCTCGAAGACGAAGCCGTAAAACGGCGTCCCGCAGACGAGTTTGTCCCGCGCGATGGGCTTCTCGGCCCAGTACTGCATCGCGTGGTCCACCGTGAGAAGTTCCTGCCAGTACGTCGGGTCGTCGTACGGCGCGTACAGCGGTGCGTTGAAGTTCGTCGCGGAACTCCAGCTTCCATAAAAGTTGTAGTTCATCACGTTGATGAAGTCCAGGTACTCCGCGATTTTCCCCACCTCCAACGGGTCGATGTTCGACGGGATGGGGGCCGCCGCCATGCTGAGTTCGTAGTGCTGGTCGTCCTCCTTCCCGGCCTCGTCCAACTGTCTGCGGAGTTCTTCGAGCAACAGCGTGAAGTTTTCCGGGTCGTCCTCCCGAACCGAACCGTCCGGGTATTCCCAATCGATATCGATGCCGTCGAAGTTGTATTTTCGGAGGTGTTCGACGGCCGTTCGGGCGAACCGTTTTCGACTGTCGGCCGTCGAGGCGGCGGCCGACATGTTGTCCCCGAACTCCGCGATTGTGAGCATGAACGTCGTCCACGGCTGTTCGTGCGTGATCTCCTCGAACCGGTCGAGCACCTCGGGAGCGTAATCGCCCGTGACGGCGAGTTTCACCTCGCCGTTCGCTTCCGTTTCGAGAAACGCGTAGTTCAGGTGCGTTAGTTTGTCGTACGGCACGTCCCGCGGCGTGTAGTCGCCCGCCCACGACGGGTAGTACGCGACGACGCGTTTGTCCGACCGTCGTCTGTGTCGGTGGCGATGGTGGTCTTCGTCCACTTCCCTCGCCTCGGCCGTGTTCCCGAACAGAGCCAGCGTCGTCGCCGCTCCGGCACCCTGTAGGTATCGCCGCCGTCCCACGCCGCTATTTTGTATTTTCATCCACCGTAGCGATAAATATAATAATAAATAAAAATATACCCTAGCTTCATAATTTCACCTCTCAAATTTTGGGAATTGTGGATATTATCGGAAACGGAAAACCGGTCGTTGGTTCCGAAACCCCGAAACGAGCACCAGTTATTAACGACACACGAGCCGTAGTTCGAGGCGGATTCGGACGAACTTCGGTCGCCAAATCCGAGAACCGATCCACGAATTTCATCATGCAACTGAATCACACCAATCTCACCGTGTCGGACGTGGAGACCACGGCGGCGTTCTTCGAGGAGTACTTCGACTTGCAGAAACGGGGTGGCAGTCCCGCCATCACGATTCTCTCGGACGACGCCGGGACCGTCCTGACCCTGATGCGGGGAAAGAAGGGCGAAGACATCGAGTACCCGAGCAGTTTCCACATCGGCATCTTCGTCGACGACGAGGACCTCGTGGACGAGAAACACCGCCGATTGGAGGAGGACGGCTACGACGTGACGGACGTCAAAATGCGGCACAACACCTACGATTTCTACGTCGAAGCACCGGGCGGGTTCTCCATCGAATTCGGGGCCAGATAGGTCAGTCGAGGTGTCGATACCTTCCGCGGTTCTGAATCGCAGAGCAGTCGTCGAGGTCGTCGATTCCGCCACGAATCACCTTTCCGAAGGGCTATGTCGATTTCTGCTAGAGTTCCTAAGTGATTCATACATGAACGGATTAGCAGGGAAGACGGCACTCGTGACGGGAGCAGGGTCGGGAATCGGGCGTGCGTCCGCGTGCCGATTCGCCGAGGAAGGCGCGAACGTCGTCGTCGCCGACATCGTCGAGGATTCGGCCCGTGAAACGGTCGAACTCATCGAGGACGCTGGCGGTGACGCGACGTTCGTCGAAGTGGATGTTTCCGACCTCGTGTCCGTCGAGCACATGGTCGATGTCACGGTCGAAACCTACGGAAGCCTCGATTTCGCGCACAACAACGCGGGAATCCTCACGGACTTCGTGGAGATGACCGGTATCGAGGAAGGTCACTGGGACAGGTTGCTCGACATCAATCTGAAGGGGATTTGGGCCTGCATGAAGGCCGAACTCCCCGTCATGAACGAACAGGGAAGCGGTGCCATCGTCAACACGGCGTCCGAGGCCGGTTTGGTTGGAATGGGCGGGCTATCCAGCTATTCGGCCAGCAAACACGGGGTCGTCGGGCTGACCAAGTCGGCCGCGCTCGAATACGCCAGTCGGGGCGTCCGAATCAACGCCATCGCGCCCGGTCCGACGAAGACGAACATCCAATCCGGATTGATGGGCGGACCCGGCGCTTGGTCGTCGATGTCGCTGCGGGACCGTCTCAGGACGGCCATCGAACTGATTCGGACGGCGATTCGGACGGTGTGGTCCGATTTCGATACGTCGGCCATGCGGGACGTCCCGATGGACCGCATCGCCGAACCGGAGGAGATGGCCGGGGCGGTGGCGTTCCTCTGTTCGTCCGACGCTTCGTACATCACCGGGCACACCTTGCCCGTCGACGGCGGGCAAGCGGCCGACTGAGAATCGACGGCACGGGATTTCGTCACTCCTCGCCGAGCGCGTACGCTTTTCCGCCGTCACGGAGCGTACACGAACGGTACGGCTGGAACGCGTTCCGAAATCGAGCCTCGGAGGCGTGATTTCACCCGAATATCGTGGTGTAGAGCAGCCAGACGTTGAGCACGGAGATCAGCGCGACGATGACGCCCATGACGCCCGTCGTGCTGGTGCGGTTGACGAACGAGCCCATAAGGCCCTCTTCGCGGGTGAAATAGACGAGCGGTATCAGGACGAACGGCAACTCGAACGAGAGGGCGACCTGGCTGGCGACGAGGACGCTCGTCGGGTCGAATCCGGCGATAACGACGACGAGACTGGGAACCAGCGTGACCGAGCGCCGGATCCAGACGTTCACGTTCCAGTCCAGAAACCCGTCCATGACGGTCTGGCCGGACATCGTCGCGACGAGCGAGGAGGAGAGTCCGGCGGCGATGAGCGCGATGCCGAACGCGAGGCTGGCGTTCGTGCCGAAGACGCCGCTCAGGGTGACGTAGGCATCGTTGAGCGTGCTGATTCCGGTCCCGGTGAGTGCCGCGGCGGCGACCACGAGCATCGCGGCGTTGACGAACATCGCACCGAACAGCGCGACGATGGTGTCGATCGACTCGTAGCGGAAGTGGTCGCGGTGGACGTCTTCGGTGTCTCCGGACTCGGCGACGAGGCGTTCCCGTCTGTCCTGCACGATGTAGGGGTGGAGGTAGATCGAGTGGGGCATCACGGTCGCGCCGAGGATACCGATGGCGACGTAGAGGGCGTCGGCGTTCGGGATCGATGGCGCGAGACCGGCGGCGACCTGTCCGGTGGTGGGCTGGGCGAGTATGACCTCGAAGACGAAGGCGAGTGCGATGACCCCGACGAGGGCCATAATCACGTACTCGATGGTGCGAAAGCCCCGCTTGTAAGCGGTGCGGACGCCGAGCAGCGCGAAGCTGGACGCTCCGGCAAGGATTGCGCCGCCGGGAAGCGGGATGTTGAAGATGAGGCTGAACCCGATGGCTGCCCCGATAATCTCCGCCATGTCGGTGGCGATCATCGCCAGTTCGGCGGCCGCCCAGAGGACGATCACGACGTGCCGCGGGAGACGTTCACGGCAAAGCTGTGCGATTCCTTTTCCCGTGGCGATACCGAGTTTAGCAGCGACGATTTGGATACCCATCGCCATCATCGAGGCGAGCACGATCACCCAGAGAAGAGCAGTGCCGTACTTCGCGCCGCCGGAGATGTTCGTCGCCCAGTTCCCTGGGTCCATGTACGCGACCGAGATGAGAAAGCCCGGCCCCATGTACTTCGCCAGCTCGCGAAAGGAGAAAGTACGATTAGACATTGGTTACCAGTAGTTTAGACGCGCCTAATAATATTATTTGTGGTTCCAACACCATCTGCCGAACTGTCGATTGAGGCGCTCAAATCACCACGAGAGGCGTATTCAGTTATCAATCGGAGTCCTTCCGCTCGCAACGCTCCGTACGGTCGAAACGACGCTCGTGACGAACACTTATCCTCCCTGATCGAATGGAGGCGT
>NZ_JBAWAC010000174.1:0-15083 GCF_049589095.1 Haladaptatus sp.
CGCCTACGGTCGATCCATTTCCTCCAAGAAGCGCAGTCAGATGCACCGCCTACGCAAGTGGCAGGAACGCATCCGGACGAAGGATGCGGGCGAACGAAACCTCCAATTCGCCCTGTCCGAAATCGACCGGATGGCATCCGCGCTGGGCGTCCCACGGTCGGTGCGCGAAGTCGCGTCGGTTATCTATCGGCGAGCGCTCAAGGAGGACTTGATCCGTGGTCGCTCCATCGAAGGCGTCGCAACGAGCGCCCTGTACGCCGCCTGTCGTAAGGAAGGGATTCCGCGAAGTCTCGAAGAGATTTCGGAAGTATCCCGGGTTCAACGGAAGGAGATCGGACGAACGTACCGATACATCTCACAGGAACTCGGTCTGGAGATGAAACCCGTCGACCCGAAAAAATACGTCCCGCGGTTCTGTTCTGAACTCCATCTCAGCGAAGAAGTGCAGTCGAAAGCGAACAACATCATCGAAACCACCGCTGAAGAGGGATTGCTGTCCGGTAAATCCCCGACAGGCTACGCCGCCGCCGCGATTTACGCCGCTTCGCTTCTCTGCAACGAGAAGAAGACACAGCGCGAGGTCGCCGACGTGGCGCAGGTGACGGAAGTGACCATCCGGAACCGCTATCAAGAACAGATCGAAGCGATGGGAATCCACTAACCACACCGTTCTCCCGTTTTTTCGCTCCGAGCGACGGCCAATGCTCCCATCTCCGACGCTCGAAATCGACCGGATTGCCGAACGTTCAAGCCCCTCGCTCACCTACGTTTCGTGAATGCGGTTGGACGAATATATCGACGACCTGCGCCCGGACGAGGAGGAGCGCCGTCGCCGTCTCGCCGAAGAGAAATCGTACGAAATTCTGGACTACGTGGACGATTTCAAGGACCGTTTTTCGGAGGTCGCACAGGGTGACTCGCTTTTCGGAAGCACGTCGCCCTCGGTGTTCGTCGGTCGGTCGTCCTACCCAAACGTCTCGACGGGTATCCTCTCACCCGTCGGGGCCGAGGAGAACGCCTCGGAGTTCGCCACCAGCGGCGACTGGTATCAACGCGGACTCGGCATCGACAACGTCCTCCAGTACCGGACGGGACTGCTGAACTCGAATCGCTCCGCTAAGGTGAACGTGGACGACGTGTGGGACGGTTTTGTGGGGGTTCAGCGCGAGATCGCCATCGCCGACCGCCCCGTGGACGTGGAGATCGGCCTGACAGAAAAGCTCGATTTGGACGTGAACATGGACGACATCGCCACCCCGACCGGGCCGACTGCCCGCGCTTCCTCGGCGGACCTAACCGAGAACCCGCACGTCCCCCGCGCCGTCAAGAAAACGCTCGAAGACGACGATTGGCAGGCCCAAGGCGCGATGAACTACCTCTATCGCCGCGGGTTCGACGTGTACGACATCAACACCATCCTCTCGGCGGGCGCGCTCGGGCAGAACCGAAACCGAAAGCTCGTCCCGACGCGCTGGTCGATCACCGCCGTGGACGACACCATCGGCCAGTACCTCCGCGGCCGCATCCGGAACGCGCCGAGCATCGACGAGACGCAGGTGTGGGTGAACGAGTACATGGGCAACCGCTACTGGGTCGTCCTCACCCCCGGACAGTGGGAGTTCGAACTCGTGGAGATGAAAGCGCCGGGCAGTATCTGGAATCCCTCCCCCACCGGCGACATCTGGATGGGGAGCGCCCACGAGGGCTACGAAGGTCGGACGGCCTACGTTGATGAAACCGCCGGAGCCTACTACGCCTCCCGCCTCGGCGTCCTCGAACACCTCGAAGACATCGGCCGACAGGCCAAGGCGCTCGTCCTCCGCGAAGTCAGCGACGACTACTGGGCACCAGTCGGCGTCTGGCAAGTCCGCGAGAGCGTCCGCAACGCCTTCGACGGCCGATTTGGGGAATCGGAATCGTTCCACACGGCCGTTCGGGAAATCGTCCCGCAACTCCCCATCTCGATGAACAGCCTCCGCCGCAAATCCGAGATGGTCTCGGGCGTGCAGGCCAACCTCACTGACTTCGCAAACTGAAACGACGACTGTGGTTCGTCACAGCCACCCTTCCTGACGGAAGTAGACGACCAGAATCGCGGTCATCAAGAACATCCCGAGCATGACGGCGGGGTAGCCGTACTCCCACCCGAGTTCGGGCATGTTGAACGGGCTGTTCTGAAAGTTCATCCCGTAGACGCCGACGATGAGGGTGAGCGGGAGGACGATGGTGGCGACGACGGTCAGCTTCTTCATCACCTCGTTGGTCGAGACCGAGAGCATGTTGAGGTAGATGTCGCGTGCGCCGCCCGCCAACTCGCGGTAGGTTTCGGTCAGATCCACGAGTTGGACGAGGTGGTCGTACACGTCGCGGAAGTACTTCTCCGTCTCCGGGCGGACTTCCTCGGGGTCGCCGCGGGCGAGGTAGCCGACGGCTTCGCGGGTGGGCCACGCGAGTTTCCGGAAGGAGAGGAGTTCGCGGCGGACGCCGTTGATGGATTCCAGCGTCTCGATGCTGGTGTCGGTGATGACGGCCTCCTCGACGGTTTCTATCTCGTCCTCGATCTCGTCGAGGACGGTGAAGTAGCTATCAACGATGCCGTCGCAGACGCGGTAGGCCGCGAAGTCCGGCCCCCGGTCGAGGATACGGCGGTCGCCGTCGAGGGCGGCCTGCCAGATACGGCGGACGGCGTCCACGTCGTGTTCCGAGAGGGTGACGAGCCAGTCCTCGCCGATGAACACGCCGACGGCCTTGACCTGTGTTTCCTCTTCGAAGGTGGTTTCACCGCGGCTCAACTCGACCGTCTTGAGCAGGAGGAAGGTGTAGCCCGCGAACTCCTCGGTCTTCGGTCGGACTCCGTTCTTGATGTCTTCGAGCGAGAGGTGGTGGATGTCGAACGACTCGGCGACGCGTTCGAGTTCGACGGGGTCGGCGTTGTTCGCTCGCACCCACACGATGCCGGGTTCGATACGAGCGGCTTCGTAGTCCTCGACGGTTTCGACTTCGCCTTCAGAGAACCGCAGTGCCTTGATAGTCATCGTCCGCCCTCCAGATCGGGACTCATCGTTCGACTCCCGTGTCGATACTCATCGTACCTCCTCCACGCCGGCCGCGTTGGCGATGGCGAGAAGCGTGATACCGACCATTACGCCGGTGATCGAGAACGCCCGACCCGGATACGGCGTCTCGATTCCGATGAGGTATCCCACCAATCCGAGCGCGGTGAGTCCGAGTCCCGAGGCGTACGTCCGGTTCATACCACTCGTACCCGGAGGGGGAAGAAAAAACGTTGCCCGTTCAACCGTCGTGTTGAACGCCGGAAATCAACTGGGACACGTCGTCGGACTCGTCCAACTTCTTCGGATAGACCGCGAGCACGACGATCCAATCGCCGTCGTGTTTCACCTTCGTAGCCTGAATCGTCACGTCGATGCTCACGCCGTGTGTTTTGGCGGTTCCGGTGAACTCGGTGACTTTCGTTTCCTTGCCGAGCAGCGTCACGTTCTTCGATCCGACGGTTTTCACGTCGCGGACGTTGGCGTACCCGGCGACGAACTTCTCGACCAAGTCCCTGTTGTCGAACTTCGCCAGCGGGTTGAACGATTTCTTCCCGACGGAGACGGACGGACTGCTCACGACGGTGAACGTCGCAACCGTCTGCTCCCCGACGCCTTCGATGCCGATGGATTTGTGATACTGCGCCACCCAGTTCGTCACCTTCACGTCGCGGCTCTGCCCCGCCGCCTTGAAGGTCCGTTTGATACCCACCTTCTTGACCTTCGCTTGGTCGTACCCAGTTTGGGAGAGCGTATCGTCTCCCACCGTCGCCTTCGAGGCGCTGACCGAATAGGTATCCCCGAGGAGGAACCCGAGACAGCCACTCGAAAGCACGAGGACCGCCAGAAGCGCGCCAGCAACCAGTTTCCGGTTCATTGGTACCTTGCGTGTATGCGCCCCACTATATCAATGCCTTGGTCGGGAATACGCAATATTGGCGGGGAGATATGTTTCCTATTCGAAGATCATTTTTAGTGATCCGAGTCGATGAGGAATATGGATTCGGAGTTACGAGATGTTCTAAATGGGATCATTCTTTTACTTAGTGTTATCACTGGACACATACTAACGAGATATTTGATTGCGGGTGAAGGGAGGACCAGTCCTATTCAGCGAGATCACTGGGTGCCGTTGTTTACGAGCGCGATCGTGTTCGCCGTCGCGTATTCGTTGCGATATCTCGATCAGCTACCGAAGGAGTTCTGAGAACCAGTTTCGGACGCTACGGGAGCTTGAACGACGGGCCAGAATCGGAATCCTGCACGTCCACGCCGAGCGCTTGCAGGTCGTCTCGCAGCGCATCGGCGCGGTCGTAATTGCCCTCTTCACGTTCGTTCTCACGCAGTTCGAGGACGAGTTCCACGAGGTCTTCGGCGAGTCGCACGTCACCGCCAGTCTCGCCGCCGAGCGAGAAGCCGAGGACTTCGCCGCCGAGTTCCTCGAACGTCTCGGCGGCCGACTTGAGTCCCTCGTAATCGTACTCATCGCCGTCGTCAACGTGCCGGTTGACCGCCGTCACCAGATCGAGCAGGGCCGCGAGCGCGCGCCGCGTGTTGAAGTCGTCGTTCATCGCGTCCTCGAACTCGGCTTGGGTTTCGGCGACCGCCTCGCGCAACTCGTCGTCCTCGTCCTTCGTCCGGGCGTTCTCGCTGTCGAGGGCTTCCACGGCGCGGTCGTAGCCGTCGGACAGTCGTTCCCAGCGTTCGACGGCCTCGTTCACGGTCTCGTCGTTGAACGTCTGGCGGTTCGAATACGAGGTCGAGAGCAGGAACATCCGGACGGCGTTCGCACCGATTTCTGAGATAGCGCCGCGAACCGTCGAGTAGTTGCCCAGACTCGAACTCATCTTCTCGCCGTCGGTTTCGAGCAGGCGGACGTGGAGCCAGTAGCGGGCGAACTGGTGGCCAGTCGCGGCTTCGCTCTGGGCCACCTCGTTTTCGTGGTGTGGAAAGACGAGGTCCTGTCCGCCGACGTGGATGTCGATGGTCTCCCCGAGGTGTTTCATGCTCATCGCCGA
The DNA here is from genome assembly GCF_049589095.1 of Haladaptatus sp. Taxonomy (NCBI): domain Archaea; kingdom Methanobacteriati; phylum Methanobacteriota; class Halobacteria; order Halobacteriales; family Haladaptataceae; genus Haladaptatus; species Haladaptatus sp. Next base: position 5,072 of record NZ_JBAWAC010000174.1, read on the forward strand.
GCACTCGATGTGCCAACCCGGGCGACCCTCGCCCCACGGCGACTCCCACGTCTCGCCGGTCGGGCAGGAGACGGCGTACTTCCGGTCCGACTTCCGGTGGTTCTCGATCGAATCCTCGCTCACGCCGTCAGCCTTCCACAGCGCGAAGTCGCCGGGGTTGCGCTTCTCGGAGCGCTCGTCGCTCTCGCCCTGTGCTTCCATCTCATCGACCTTCTGATTCGAGAGTTTGCCGTACTCCTCGAACTTCGTCACGTCGAAGTAGACCGACCCGTTCGATTCGTAGGCGTAGCCCTTGTCGATCAACGTCTCGATGAGGTCGATAATCTCCGGGACGTGTTCGCTGACTCGGGGGTACACGTCGGCGCGCTTCAGGTTCAAATCGCGCATGTCGCGGATGACCTGCGTGATGAAGGTCCGTGCGACATCGGCCTCGCTGTCGCCGAGGTCGTCCTCGCCGACGCGGGCCGCGATCTTCTCGTTCACGTCGGTGAAGTTCTCGACGTGGTGGACGTCGTAGCCGAGGTGTTCCAGCCAGCGATGCATCACGTCGGTGTGAACCCACCCACGTGCGTGGCCCAGATGGGCGAGATCGGAAACGGTCAGCCCACAGTAGTACAGCAGGACGGAATCCGGGTCCCCTGGTTCGAACGGCTCCCGTTCCCCCGTGAGCGTGTTCGTTACGGAGAGTGTCATAGGGAACGGTAGTGTCAGCAACCGTTTTAAATCGTCGGAAGCGACACCAACCGCCTCGACCCACCGAATCGGCGCAACCTACCCAACCACCCGATTACCGCACCCGTCTCGATGCTACTTCGGCACGGCGTCCAAGGCGTCCTCTACGAACCGAACCGCGTTCGCGCCGTCCCGTCGTTCGACGACGACGACGAAGGATTCCGCGACGGCAGCCGCGACGATCACCACGTCTTCGGTGAGGAGGCGGGAGAGGACGGACGCCAGTGACGCGGCATCGACGTTTCCAGTCACGACGATGCCCGTCAGCGACCCCGAATTCGGCGCGAATCCAGTCCCGCCCACGGAGAGGACGGCCTCGTCGTCATCGTCATCCTCACCCGTTCGATCCAAGCCGCTCCGCATGGTAACGCGGACGTCACGAGATTCGGTTTCGTACGTCGGTAGTTCGTCGGCGAACCGGGAGAGCGCGGTCGAAACCGCGTCGGTGTCGTCGGCACCGACTTCGGCCGCGAGAAATCCCGCGGCCGCAGTGTAGTTCACGACGTCCGCACGGAGCGCGGCGAGGAGAAACGGTCGTCGCCGCGCCGCGGTTCGGGTGGCTTCTGCGAGAGACATTATCGGGATGCAGGAGGAGAGCGGGAAAAAGGAATGCGATTGGGACGTGGAAGCGATTACGACGAGGGACCGGCTACTGCGTGAGGAAGTACGTCGCGACGCCGATACCGATCAGCACCGAAACCGCGCCGAACAGCGCGACGACCCAATCGACGAGGATACCGACGCCGAGGACGAGAACCACGGCCAACACGATGAGGACGATGAGCGGGAGGTTGCGCGTCAGTTCCGACGCTTCGGTCGACTGTTGGGGGGACCGCGGCTTGGGCTTCGAGAGGGCTTCGTCCACCAGAATCTCGTCGGCATCGGGGTCGAACTCCTCGATGTCGACGTCCACGTAGGACGTTTCGGCCCCGTAGCTCGTGACGATTTTTAGTTTTCCGCGGCCGGGACCGTTGCGGACCGAAATCGGGACGACCTCCGTTTCGTCCTCCTCGATGTAGTGGTTCGTCGCGGACAACGAGGCCACTTCGGAGAGTTCGTCGTCGAGATGGAGGTGTACGTGGATCGGCGCACCGTGATTTTCGAGAACGACGTCGAACGAATCGTCGGTTTCGAACGACTGCGCTACGTCGATGTGATGCAGGCCGTCACGGTTGATGTGTATCGATAGCGTTCCAGACACGGTACACCTCGTTCGTTAATTGTGCTAAACTCTTCAACTATTAAAAGATTCAGGCCTCTCGCATGTCCGGCGGCAAGAGGTTCGGGATGCCGTCCTCGATGGGATACTCCTCGCTACACTCCGTGCAGGTGAGCGTCCCGAAGAGGACTTCCTCATCCTCTTCCTGGCGCACGTCGAGTTCGAGTTCCTGTTTATCCAGCGGACAGCAGATAATGTCCATCAGGGATTTCTTCATGTCCGGATGCACGAAGGGGCGGGGCAAAAGCGTGACGGGTTCGATGGTAGCGACCACGTCGGCGAGTTCGTCACTGTCAGATCGGAGGAAGAAGGCTTCTCCCGTCGCTCACCCACGAACGCTATCGTCGTTCCGGCCGTAGTTTCCACGAGGGGGAAAATGATTCATTCGACGGGGCGCGATGCGCTCGTCGCGCTGCTCGCAGGGGGTGCTGGGGTCGCCGGTTCGTACGCAGTTACCGGGAACACACCGGACTTCGTCGCCGCACCGGTGAATGTGTTCGTCATCGAAGTCACGCCACCGGAGGTCATCGCGTTTTCCATCCAAACGCTCGGTGAAGTCGGCGATAAACTGGCGTTCGCGTCAGCACTGATGCTCACGATACTGCTGTTCGCACTCGGCGCGTTCGTCGCACTCGTCGTCGGGAGGCGAGCGAGGGGGATCGGCGGATTCGTCAGCGTTCTTCTCGCCGGGGTGCTCGCGTGGGATACCGCAACCGTGCTGACAGGGGCATTCGTGCCCGCGCTCGGCGCTGCACTCGGCGTCGGCATCGTCGTGGGAATCGCCAGCGTATCGGTCGGAAACCCGGCGTTCGACACGGGACGACGACGACTCCTCGGGTCGTTGGTCGGCGCGCTCGGCGTCGGTATCGCGGGCTATCTGCTCGGGTCGCGGCGGACCGGTCAGCCTCGAAAACTACCGGAGCGGACGCCGCCGGAGGGTCACACCGACCAATCCAATCGGTCGTCGAATAAGGGGATGGGAAGCGGGAAGAAAAAGCGGATGCCCGACATGCGAACCGTGGAGGACCTGCTCGCGGAAGCCAAACGGAAGTCGCTCGACGTGGAGGGGCTTCCCGGGCTAGTGAGCAGCACCGACGAATTCTACGAGGTGGACATCTCCTCGTTCAATCCGGACGTGAACGAGACGGAGTGGTCGCTCGCGGTCACGGGAAGCGTAGAGAAGGAACTACGGCTCGATTATGCGGACCTCACATCGATGTCGTCGGTGAACGTTTACAAGACGCTTCGCTGTGTCGGCGAGCAGTTGAACGCCCATCTGCTGAACAACGCGATATGGACGGCCGTCCCGATGATGGACGTCATCGAACGCGCGAAACCGAAGGGCGACTGTGGCTGCGTGATGCTCCGAGCGGCCGACGACTACTACGAGGAGTTTCCGCTGGCCGCGCTCGAAACCGGCCTGCTCGCGTTCGGCATGAACGGGTTCTCCCTGCCGCGAAATCACGGGTATCCCGTCCGCGCCCTGATTCCCGGCCACTGGGGGGAGATCAACGTCAAGTGGCTCACCGAGATAGAGGTTCTCGACAAGCCAGCCGAAGGCTTCTGGGAGGAGAAAGGTTGGCACGGGACGGGACCGGTCACCACCGTGGCGAAACTGTGGGTGGAGAACACGCTCTCGGACGGTCGAAAACAAGTCGGTGGACTCGCCTACGCCGGGACGCGCGGCATCGAGCGCGTCGAGGTATCGACCGACGGCGGTGAGACCTGGAACGATGCGCGCCTGTCGAAGCCGTTGAAGGGAGACGACGTGTGGCGACAGTGGGCGTACGAGTGGAAACCGTCGGGAACCCACGAGGTCGTCGTGCGGGCAGTCGATGGAACGGGAAAACTACAACCGAGAGCCGAAAATCAGCCGTACCCGAACGGTGCGACCGGTTGGGTGTCGAAAACGATATCGTAGTCGTTCGAACGCGTGGTTCCGAACGGTTACTCGAACGGGCGGTTCAGGATGACGGTGTCCTCCCTGCTCGGGCCGACACCGACGGCGTAGACGGGCGCGTCGAGTTCGTCGCTGATGTATTCGAGGTAGGTCCGCGCGTTCTCCGGAATCGCGTCGTAGCCCTCGTCGGCGACCTCGCTCCAGTCCACTTCCGGCCAACCGTCGAAGGAACGGAAGTTCGGCTCACAGCGACCCCAGCGTTCGGTCGTGGCGGGAACCGTGAATATCTCCTCGCCGTCGACATCGTAGCTGTATCCGACTTTCACCTCGTCGAGACCCGCCAGCACGTCGATGTGGTTGACTGCGAGACCGGTGAACCCGCTGGCGCGGGCGGCGTGGCGGAGCATGGGCATGTCGAGCCACGCGACCCGGCGCGGGCGGCCGGTGACGGTACCGTACTCGCCACCCTCCTCGCGGATGTACTCGGCGAGGTCCTCGTTTTCGCCCGCCCCTTGTTCGTCGTAGTCGGGCGTGTCACCGACGACGCCGCCGAGTTCGGTCGGAAGCGGGCCGCTTCCGACGCGCGTGAGGTACGCCTTCACGATGCCGATGACATCGCCGTCCCCGACGATACCGGGGCTGAGGCCCGTCCCCGTCGCGGCACCGCCCGCGGTCGGGTTCGAGGAGGTGACGTACGGATAGTTACCGTGGTCGATGTCGATGAGGGTACCCTGTGCGCCCTCGAAGATGATTTCGTCGCCGTCATCGAGACGCGAGGCGAGGAAATCGCCAGCTTCGACGGTCATGTTCTCTTCCTTCATGCGCTCGCCGTAGCGCTGGTACTGCTCGTGGACCGCATCGACGTCGAACGCCTCACCGGTCTCGACGCCGAAGACCTTCTCGGCGAGTGCTCGCTTTTGGGGGACGACGTATTCGAGTTTCTCGTGGAGGAGTTCGGCGTCGAGCAGGTCGCCGACGCGGATGCCGCGTCGACCGGCTTTGTCCTCGTAGGTCGGGCCGATACCCCGTCCCGTGGTTCCCACCTTACGGTCCGAATCGCTTTTCACGTCCTCCTCGATGCCGTCGAGCACGCGGTGATACGGGAGAATGACGTGTGCTCTGCGGGCGAGTCGAACGTCGGGTTCGAGGCCACGTTCGCGGAGGGTGTCGATCTCGTCGAAAAGCGTCTCGGGGTTGACGACACAGCCGTTGCCGAGAACGCCGATCTTGCCGCGGACGACGCCGCTCGGGACGAGGGAGAGTTTGTATTCGTTGCCGCCCTCGACGACGGTGTGGCCTGCGTTGTCGCCGCCTTGATAGCGAGCGACCACGTCAGCGGCCGCGCCGTAGAGATCTACGACGCGACCTTTGCCTTCGTCGCCGAGTTGCGAACCCACGATGGTTACGGTCATACCGAAGATGGTTTCTCCCGCATCTCCTAAACCGATTACGGTCTTCGAAGCAAAAGGATACACGAACGTGATCATTTCGGTGTCCGAATCGCGTCAATTCTAGCAGCGACGGGGATATTCACGCGCCGAATTCGGAAGTGTTAACTCTCCCCAAGAGAAAGTTTCGTTCTACTCTTCGGCATGCGATGCGGACAATAACCTTTAAAAGCTTCTAAGACAAGTTAACACATGCCATGATAGATCGACTGGAGAAGGAAGTCGATATGCTGGAACGCCACTTGCAGGTCCTGAAAATGGTCATTGAGAGTGAACCGATCGGCATCGTGAAGATGTCGAACGAGACGGGATACCCCCATCACAAGGTTCGCTACTCGCTGCGAGTTCTCGAAGAAGAAAACCTCATCTCGCCCTCCAACCAGGGTGCGATAACGACTGACCGAACGGAGGAGTTCGTCTCCGAACTCGACGAAAAACTCTCCGAAATCACGACCAAGCTCGACTCGATGAAGATCGGCGAGAAGGCGGAAGCCGAAAACTAGAGTTCTGGAACCGTCAAGTGGAATTCACCGTTACGTGATTCGACCAGACACAGATGATATCCCCGCTTTCGGGATAGCTTGACGAAACTCTCCCTTTTTTCTCGCGTTAGCAGCCCGCCACTGGTTGCGTCCTCCGTCGTCTCCAGTGCAGCCGGTTCGAAGAAACTCTTCGTCACCTGGAACGCCGCGCTGAGTTCGTCGTTCACGCTGGCGACGCTCGTCGCGGCATCGACGAGGGACCCCATCATCTCGCCCGTCGCGGGGTCGCGCGAGTCGTTGATGTTTGCCACGACGAGCGGGTTGCCCATCCGGTCGCGGAGGATGACGTCGAACGCCAGTTCGGTCTCCTCGCCCTCCTCGTCTTCCGTCACCAGATTGCCGTGGAGTTCGACCCGATCGATCTCCTGAATCGCTTCGAACAGGTCACCGAGCCCGCGCTGATGACCCGTCTCGATGATTTCGTACAGAAGGTCGACGACGAGCCACGAGACGAACGTATACTCCATCGAATCGTGGAGGAACGCCTCGAACTCCTGCCCATCGACCGCGATGCCCTCCGCGTCGAACTGCGTGTGATGTTCGAGTTGCAGGTTAGACTCGATGGTCTCTCGGCTGGCATCACCCGCCGCCGCGTCGGCCAGCGTCCCTTTGGCTTTCGACCCGTAGCGAACGAAAAAATTCGTCTGCGTCAGCGCTTGCTCCGGCGTCAGCTGTCGTCCGGCAGTGATACCCGGACTCTTCTCACGGAGCGTTTCGAGTTCGTCTTGCAGTTCCTCGACCCGTTCTTTCAGTCGGTCGCGTTCCGCTTTCAGTTCGTCACGCTCCGATTCGGCTCGGGCGAGTTTCGACTGCAACGCTTCGATCTTTTCGGCGCGCGCGGTCAGTTCGGCTTCGACCTCCTTCGCCCTGCCAGATGTCGAACGGCTCTGTGACCGTTGTTGCGGAGGTTTTCGCGTCGGACAACGCTGTTTGACACCCACGTCGTGCGACTTCGCGGAGCTGCTCTTGTCGGGGTCGAGCGACGGAATGGTCGTGGTCTCCCGCCACTGCTGTTCGTCCGAGAGCGGATCAGATGCTCCCGTACCTACGGCGCTTTCCGCGGCGCTGTCGTTTCCAGCGTTCCTGGAACTCGACGCGTTCGGCGTCGAGTGTGCGGACTGGGCTGGTCGTGCGTCCGCCTCGGTCGGCGACTGCTCCGTCTCCACCGAAGAGGGTCGAACGGCCTCGGCCTCCGTTGGCGACCCCGTTCCTTCAGCCCGTTCCGGCGTGCCGGGGGAGGACTGTGTGGACCCTTCCGGTGGCGTTTCCGGTTCGTTCGTTTCCGCCGGTTCCGGGGTCGAGGTAGATTCCGGTGTCGGCGTTGAGACTGGTTCCGATTCCGGTGTCGAGGCTGGCTCAGGATCCGGTTTCGGCTCCGATTCCTCGATCTCCGGCAGGTCGATGACGTTCACGTCGGCCGCGACGACTTCGTAAATCCCGACCTCGTCGTTGGCGCGGGAAAGCGCCTCGTCACCGGTGTACAGTTGCTCGCTCTGACCGACGTACGCGGCGCTCATCGACCGTCCACCGTGGTACACCACGTAGTAATCGCCGCTGAGAACGTGTTCACTGAGTTCGATGTACCCGGTGAACTTGTTCGATGCGAGCGTTTCGCTCGCCTCCTTCAGCGGTGTGTCGTTCGTGTAGTACTTTGCCTGTGTCTTTCCGCCTCGCTCCTTCATGCTGAACAACAGCGGAAGCGAAGGGTGAGGGGCGTCGAACAGCGTCCCGTCTGCATCCTCGAACGAATCGATAGTGCCGTCAAATACGCCAATGACGCGGCCGTTCAACATGAACAGCCACGCGCCGCCCGCGTCGACCGCACCGGAAAATTCCTCGTCGGCAAGCGTGTGGAGCGTCTCGAACCCACCGGAAAAGGGACGAGAATCCCACTCGGATATCTGCTCGACTGTGCGCACGTCCATAATACGTCAAAACGGAATCCTCCTCAAATAGTTTCGGGTTAGTCGGATACACGCATCAAGTGGGGGGCCCTCGTCGGGGTGGCAAAACCGCGCGATAACGTCCCAAAATCAGATCTTCTGCTCGGCGTCGTCGGCCAACTCCTCCATGCGCTTGCCGATCCGGCCCGCTTCACTGAACTCGTCTTCGCTCATCACGTCCGCGAGCGAGTTGCCGAGAACGAAGACGGCATGTTTGTGCTCGCTCTTCGATTTGTGAACGTGCGACGGGTCCACATCGAGCTGGTCGTATGCGTCGAACGCGCCGTCGGGGACGTCGTCCTGTTCACGGAAATACTCCATGATGGTCACCATCTGCTCGTGTAGCTCGAGAAGCTCATCCTTATGCATGCAGGGCCATTAGAAGTTAGCCGGTTTAAGAGTTTCTGAGAACTATTCACACATCGGGGTGAAACGCCCGCTAGAAGACGTACTCGTCCTCGTGACCCATCATCCCCTCGTCTTCGAGTCCCGGTTCTCTATCGTTGTCCATCGGTCCGCTGGTCTTGTATGCCTTGAGACCAGTTGCGAGCAAGTCCTCGATGGCTTCCTCCCGGTTGACGAACTCACCTTGTTCGACCATTTGGGCGATTTGCATTTCGAGGTGCTCTGGGACGGTAATCTCTACCTTTGGCATTGGAACAGTTGTGGGCTTCGGGAGGGGTGTTCTTAAGTCTGACGGGGCAGATAGTACAGGTATTGAAAATAATAATTTTCTTTATCAAATTATACTTTTCGACATCTGTTTATATTTTTCATTATTTCCGAAGATCGGCCGGAAATGGGACCGAAGAAACGAAAACTTGTTCGTCTCGGTTTCGCCGCCGTCGAACCGATGGTCGTTCGGGACGAGGTCGAACCGATTTCGTACGTGGCCGTCTCGCATACGATGGTCAGTGACGACGCGACGGCCCGTCCGCGGTCGGTTACGAAGCTATCGTTTGCGATAGACGGCTTTTGTTACTCGGTCCGTACCGAGCCACAGGGTCACGTTGGGCGAAGATATCTGGATTACCCTCCGCCAACCCACGCGTACACTCGACGCTGACCGCAGTTGGTACATCCGACGCTGGCCGCAGTCGGTACATCTACGTTTCCAGCGACCCGAGTCCGCTCCATGAGTACGACGGACAAGACGGAGCTCCACCGGGAGTTCGACGGGAAGCGATTGCCGCCGGGGCAACGGAAGACGAACAAGTTTCCGGTCCTCTCGAAGGGGTCAACGCCGGACTGGGACCCGGAGACGTGGGAGTTTTCGGTGACGGGGGCGGTCGAAACCGAACTGGCGTTCTCGTGGGAGGAGTTCCGTGACCTATCGAGCGAGACACAAACGCAGGACTTCCACTGTGTCACCGGCTGGAGCAAGTTCGATTGTGAGTTCACCGGTGTCACGTTCCCGACGCTCGCGGAACTGGCCGGTGTGGACGAGGACGTCGTTCACGTGATGTTTTCCGCTCTCGACGGCTACACCACGAACCTCCCGTTCGAGGACTGCATGCGCGACGAAGTGCTGTTCGTCTGGGAGTACGACGGCGAGCCGCTCCCCCGCGAACACGGCGGACCGCTTCGCGTCGTCACGCCACACAAGTACGCGTACAAGGGGGCCAAGTGGGTCGATGGGATCGAGTTCCTCACCGAACCCGAACGTGGATACTGGGAGAAACGCGGTTACTCCAACACCGCAAACCCGTGGAACGAGGAGCGATATAGTTAGGCTGAAGGGTCACCGCTCCCGAGTTGTCACTAAATGCCACCGCACCGTGACGGTCAACTGTCGGCGGGTTCGCCGCTCGTAACCCGAACGTGCAGAGTACCCGACGTTTCGTTCCGCTCCTTTCTCGCGGGACAGGCGGCTCCACGCCTCTACTGGACTTCTCCGGACGGTCTCGAAATCGCCGCGACTGGCGCAGTTACGCGCATCACTGCCACTGGTGGGGGGCGGTTCGACGCGGTTCGCAACCAAGCGACCGATCTCTTCGATTCCGTCGATGCCGACGACGGGCCGGACGCGGCGCGTCCGCGCCTGTTCGGCGGGTTTTCGTTCGATACCGAACACCAACCGGAACCGCCGTGGGACGGTTTTCCGAGTGCGGAGTTCGTCCTGCCACACGTCCAACTGACGCGTACGGAAACCGAGACGTGGCTCACGGTTTCCGCCTCCGAAACGGCGACTGCCGAGGAAACACTCACCGAGATGCAGGCGGAAATTG
>NZ_JBAWAC010000175.1:0-3526 GCF_049589095.1 Haladaptatus sp.
CGTTCACTTCGTTCATGAGAACTCCGGTCGCTATCGCTCCCTCCGTCATCCCTCGCGCGATAACCAGTCAGGTCCTCGGACGACGTGTCTTCGGCCCTACTGGCCCGCGCGCCACCCGGTTGGACAGACCGGTCGATACGACCCAGCTGCCACGGCGCGCGAGGGACGAAGTATCGCAGCGAACGAAGTGAGCGAGAAACGCAGTCGGTTGGGGAGGGTGTGGCGCGGTGCGGTAATGTTGGGGCTCGGTCGTTGCAATCACAACGAAACCAGAACGGTCTCGTAGTCTGTAGCCGAGTTTTTCGACCGATTACTTCTCAGTAGTTGGTGGGTTTACAGCTCCGCCCACTCCGAACCATTCCCTCGATTCCACCAACACGCATAACCGCCGAAGCCACGAAATAGGGAAATATGCGAGACGAAGAAGAGATTCGGGAGCAGTACGAGTTCCTCAAAGAACAGCTAGAAAGCGACGAAATGAACCATCAGGGAATCCGTCAGATGTTCACGTATTACAAGCGGGCGTTGGGATGGGCGCTGGAGGAGGAGTACATCTAACTTTTTTTCACCCTGCGATCCACAGTTATCGAAATCGTTACCTTTAAGTCACTACGCCGTTTTGTTGCAGTTGACGCTTCGCTTTGGAGGGCCGAAGCGTCAGCGGGGACCAATTCAGGGCGGCAAGCGGTACGCGGGGTCTTTTCGCCCCCGCGTGTTCCGCTTTCCTTTCGACAATCAAATTCTGAGCCACTGCTTCGTACACATCGTTCTACCGATAAATAGTGGTTTCGCCGTTTCCGACCGAGCGACTGCGCTCTGACCGATCATTGATATGTTCTTCAAAAATAAGGTGGGAAGACGGCATCGTGAAAAACGGGATTTCAGGTCTCAGACGACCGAAACGGTCTCGGTGAGTTCACCGACGGAGAGCCAGTACTCGCCCGTGTCGATGACCAACTCGCCGCGGGAGAAGACGTCGCCGAGGACGGTCGCAAGCGGGAGGATCGTCGAACGAATCTCGACGCGCTTCGTCTCGCCGGGGTCGAGCGCGACGCGTTCGAAGCCGACGACGACTTCCTGCGGATACATCACTCGACCGAGATCACGGCCGCCGTAGACGGGGACGACGGTCTCACCCGCCTCGTCGCCCGTGTTTTTCACCGCGACGGAGACGGTGATGTCGTTCGTCGCGTTCTTCTGCTGGAGTTTCGTCGGTGCCACGCGGAGGTCGGCGTACTCGAACTCGGTGTAACTCAGCCCGTGGCCGAATTCGAACAGCGGTGTCTCGTGTGATTGGGGCGGGTTGACGTTCGTGGACTTGTTGAACTCGTCCGGTGGATAGTTGTTGTGCAGGTTGGGGATTTGCCCGGTTCCCTTCGGCCACGTGAACGGCAACCGACCGCTGGGGTTGGCGTCGCCGAACAGGGTCGCGGCGACGGCCGGTCCGGCGGCCGTTCCCGGCAGATAGGCCATCATGGACGCGGACAGGTCGTCGAACACGTCCGTCCCGCGCGGGCGGCCCGCCATGATCACGCCGACGGTCGGTGTATCGGTTCCCGACACCACCTCGACCAGTCGCTGTTGTGCCTCGGGAAGCGCGAGCGTGTCCGTGTCGCCCTTCTCCTCGGCGTACGGTCCCTCGCCGAGAACGGCCACGACGACGTCGGCGCACTCGGCCGCACGTCGAACGTCGTCCTCGTTCGTGAACTCGTGGAGGCCGGTCGGAACGTGCGTGACGGACGTCGACGAATCCGCTGCATCGGTGAGGCCTTCGAGGACTGTCGTCGCCGGTGGCTCGGTGTCGCCGACGCCCTGCCAGCCGAGTGCCCAGCCGCCCATCTGGTTCCTCACGCTGTCGGCGCTCGGGCCGGTGACGAGGATCGAACTCCCGGAGTCGAGCGGGAGCGTCCCGTCGTTGGTGAGCAACGTCATCGACTCGGTGGCGACCTCCTCCGCGAGGTCTCGGCCATCGGAGATCACGTCACTCACCTTCGATGGCGTTCCGTACGGGTCCTCGAACAGGCCGACGTGCTCCTTGAACGCGAGGATGTTCGTCACTGCGTCGTCGATTCGTTCCCGGCTGACGCTGCCTTCCTTCACGAGTTCGATGAGTCGCTGTTGATAGCCCGCGGCGTCGTCGCCCTCGATACCCGCGGCGGGGACCATGTACATGTCTATCCCGGCGTTGATGCCCAGTTTGGTCGCCTCCTTCAGGTCCTCGGCGAAGCCGTGGACCTTTATCATCCGGTAGAAGTCGTGCCAGTCGGTGACGACCATCCCGTCGAACCCGAGTTGGTCGCGGAGAATGTCCGTCAACAGTTCCTTCGACGCGTGGGCGGGGAGGCCGTTCAGCGACCCGCTGTTGACCATTACCGTCTCCGCTCCGGCGTTGATACCCGCCGCATAGGACGGCAGGATGGAACTCACGAAGGTCCGATACGGGATGAGTGCGGCGGTGCGGTCGTTCCCGTTTGCCGGTGCCGAATACCCCGCGAAGTGTTTGATGGAGGCCCCGGTTCGTTTGTACCCGTTCGTCTCCTCCTCGTAGCCGCGAACCTTCGAGGCGACCATCTGGGAGGCGAGAAACGGGTCCTCGCTGAACCCCTCGTAGAACCGCCCCCATCGTGGATCACGCTGTATGTCACAGACGGGCGAGAAGTTCCAGTGGGTACCGGTGGTGCGCATCACTCGACTCGTCACGGTCGCCATCTCCTCGGCCTTGTCCGCGTCCCACGTCGCGCCGACGCCGTGGTTGTGCGGGAACAACGTCGCCCCCGCCACGTTGTTGTCGCCGCGAACGGAGTCGATACCGTAGACGAACGGCACGCCGAGACGGGTCTCGTTCACCATCGCTTTCTGGAGTTCGTTGCTGGTCCGAGCGACCTCCTCCGGATCGAACGACGTCAGGTACATGAGCGACCCCGGCTTGTACTTTTGCAGCGCCTCGGCCGGGTCGTCGGTCGAGATCTCGCCCGCGGCCATCTGTGTCATCTGACCGACCTTCTCTTCGAGCGTCATCTCTTCGACGAGTTCGGTTACGCGGTGACTCGGCTCTCGGTGCTTCGTGGCGACCGCGGACTCTCCGAGGTATCCGGCCAGTGCCGTTGCCAGCGTGATTCCCCCGGACGCTTGCAGGAACGTTCGCCGCGACGAGCCGCTCGTGGTATCCTTTGACATGCCATAAAAACTGGGAAGCAAGAATCAATAAGATTTTTTCTTATAAATATGTGGATTTTTACTGAACAAACTCTTATTTGAAATGAGAACAACCGGTATCGATTTTGATTGGAAAATAGAACAACTTCGTTGGCGGGGTGAGACACCCGAGAAAACGGCGGAAACATGGTTGAATTCATCAACGAACGTCCTGAGACTATATCCCTCCAAAACTGTCGGAATCGATATCCTTATCCTAAGTAGACACATAATTCGAGTGGTAACAATGCACGAGTTGACGGGATTTCAGCGGGACATACTGTACGTCATCGCCGGACACGGCGAGCCGCACGGACTCGCCATTCAGGAC
>NZ_JBAWAC010000176.1:0-4277 GCF_049589095.1 Haladaptatus sp.
CCACGACGAACTCGACCAGCACGACGACCGGCACGAAATCCGGAAACTGATCGGCGTTCGTCGTGAACCCGGTGTTCCACTCTTCTCTCACACGTCTCTTCCCATCTCACCTTCCCTCCTCTCTCACTCTTTTCTCCAACTGTTCCGATTCTCCTTGTGCTTCCATCCCGGACGGGAGCTTTCAAGCCGTTCCCGCCCTTAGCGTCGCCAAATGGGTAATTCCGCACTGCGGCAACTCGCATCCCTGGAGGAGGTCAGCTTCGACGACATCGAAGGCTCGGTCGTCGCCATCGACGCCCACAATTGGCTCTATCGTTATCTCACGACGACGGTCAAGTGGACCAGCGACGAGGTGTACACCACCGAGGACGGCACCGAGGTCGCCAATCTGGTCGGCGTCGTCCAAGGCCTGCCGAAGTTCTTCGAACACGATCTGGTTCCCGTCTTCGTCTTCGACGGCCACGTCACGGACCTGAAGAGCGACGAGATCGAGAGCCGACGCGAACAGCGCGAGAAACTGGAGGACCAACTGGAGGATGCACGCGAGGAGGGCGACGCCATCGAAGTCGCCCGACTCGAAGCCCACACCCAGCGGCTCACGCCCGTCATTCAGGAAACGACGCGGGAACTGCTCGACCTGCTCGACGTGCCCGTCGTCGAGGCCCCCGCCGAAGGGGAGGCACAGGCGGCGCACATGGCGCGAACGGGCGCGGTCGATTACGCCGGAACGGAGGATTACGACGCGCTCCTCCTCGGCGCGCCGCTCACGCTCCGCCAATTGACTAGCAAGGGCGACCCGGAACTGATGGACTTCGAGGCCACGCTCGAAGAACACGACATCACGTGGGAGCAGTTGGTCGATATCGCCATCCTCTGTGGCACCGACTTCAACGAAGGAGTCTCCGGTGTCGGCCCGAAAACGGCACTCAAAGGCGTCAAGGAACACGGCGACCTCTTCAGCGTCCTCGAAGAGCGTGACGCCTACATCGAGAACGTCGAAATCATCCGCGGGATGTTTCTGGACCCCAACGTGACCGACGAGTACGAGTTCGACGCGTCGATGGACCCCGACATTGCGGCGGCCCGCGAGTACGTCGTCGACGAGTGGAAAGTCCACGAGGACGAGGTCGCACGCGGGTTCGAGCGCATCGAGGAGAGCATCACCCAGACCGGTCTCGACCAGTGGACGTAGCCCGGCTTTCGAAGGATTCTTACCCCCCTCGTTCGACCTCCCGCCAATGGACGAGGAGCAGCAACGAACGTTAGCCGTCTGGTCGATTTTCGTCGTCCCCTTCGTCTTCCTCTTCGGCTTTCTCCTGTTGTACGACAGCCTCACGCTGGAAATCATCGCCATCTACTGGTTCCCGGCCATCGTCCTCACCATGATCGGGGTTATCGACCCGCCGTGGACCCTCGTCTCGGATGGGGAGTGAGTCCGGAGTTGGAACTGATTTTGACGTTGTGATCGAATACAATCGGAAACGAGTTCCCACCACGTCATCCTCACTTCGTTTGCGTGACCGAACGGGGTCTTTCGAGGGCTATCTCTTGGAACCGAAAATTTCACAAAATCCAAAATCAACCCCAATTCGTCTCCGCCGTCGTAATCGACAGTATTTTTCCGCGAGGGCAAGTACGAACGGTTCGTGAATATACGGGGGACGGTCACCGAGCCGGGAGAGGTGCGGACCGTGAGTACGCAGTACGGGGAACGCGACCTCGTGGAAGTCGTCGTACAACCGGACGACGACGTGCCGGAGACGGTGACGCTGTGGGGCAAGTGGACGGAGACGGCGGAGTATCTCGAAGCGGGGATGGAACTGCTGGTGACGGACGTCGAGGAATCCGAGTACCAGGGCGAGACGAGCTATGCGACGAGCAAGGAGTCCTACGTCGTGGTCGAACCGGCATTCCTCGTGAACGTGACGGACGTTCGGTCGTGGGTGCAGTGCCCCCGGATGTACTACCTGAACAAACTGTCGGGGATTCCGCTGAACTACCCCGTCGTCAAAGGGACCATCGTCCACGAGGTGTTCGGTGATCTGCTCCGCGGTCGGGAACTGGACGAATCCATCGAAGAGCGCGTCGAGGAGGTCGGCCTGCAACTCGGCCTGCTCGGACGCGAAGCGGATGAAGTGGTGGGCGAGGTACGCCAGAACGCCAGCGCCATCGAGGGCTGGTTGGAACAGGGCGTCCTCGACGACACGGACGACTGGCGGAGCGAGTACACACTCATCAGCGAACGTTTCGGCATCAAGGGTCGGTGTGACGCGCTCCGTCGCGGGATGCCGGTCGAACTGAAGACGGGCAAGAACACGAACCGCGACCCGCGCTTTCAGGACAAGATCCAGGCGGCCTGCTACGCCCTTCTCCTGCAAGAGCGCGACGTTCCGGCCGACACGGGCACCCTGCTGTACACGAAGAACTCGGCGCTGGACCGCACCGAGGAGACGGGCGACCTCTCGCCCGCGAAGGAGTTTGCCATCGCCAAGGGACTGCTGGAATTCGTCGTCCGAACCCGCAACGAGATAGCCGCCGCGGAGTTCGACATGAGCGTTCCGACGGGATACGAGGCGAACGCCAAATGCGAGTACTGCTTCGAGAAGGACACCTGCATGGTCGTTTCGGGGCGTCTGGATCAGGAGTCGAAGGCGGGCCAAATCGGCCGCCCCATCCCCGAGGACGAGCGTGAGTACTTCCGGGAGAAGTACGAGCAAATCGAAAAGGAACGGCGGGCGACCCACCGCGAGTACGCCAAACTCTGGGAACAGACGGCCGAGGAGCGGGCCGACGACGACCGCGCGCTCATCGGGTTGGAACCCGCAGGTCAAACCCAGATCGAAGGCGAGCGCTGGGAGCTCCGGGCCCGACGAACCGACGATGCAGTCTCGAAAATTCGGGAGGGCGACGTCGTCCTCGCCAGCAACGGCCACCCGGTCAGCGGGCACGCGGAACTGGCTCGGGTCGTGAAACTCGGGGACGAAATCGTCGTCACGACGGACGAACCCGTCGAACTCCGCAGGCTGGACGTGTACCCCTCGGAGTTCTCGTCCGACGCGATGTTGACCGCGCTGCACGACGCCCTGCTGAAGGGCGACGAACGGCGAAAGGACGTGCTGTTCGGCAGGACGGAACCGGAGTTCGAGGAAGGAATCCGACCCTTCATCGAGAACAACGACGCCCAGAACGAGGCGGTCAACCTCGCGGTGAACGCGAAGGACTGCGCGCTCATCCACGGCCCGCCCGGAACGGGGAAGACTTACACCATCGCGCGGACCATTCGGGCGCTGGTGGAGGACGGCAACCGCGTCCTGCTGTCGGCGTTCACGAACCGCGCCGTGGACAACGCGCTCGAAGCGCTCCGGGAGCAAGGATTCGGAGAAGAGGAAATCGTTCGCGTCGGCACGGAGACCGGCGTCCGCGCGGACATGCAGGACGTTCGACTGGAGCGGAGCGGCGACCCGGGCGCGCGCGTCGCCGAACTCAAGGGGGCGAGCGTCGTCGCCGCTACGACGGCGACCTGCGGTTCGCGGATCATGCGCGAGGAGGCGTTCGACGTGGCGCTCGTGGACGAGGCATCGCAGTTGACCGAACCCGCGACACACGCGGCCATCAACCTCGCCGAGCGGTTCGTCCTCGTCGGCGACCATCATCAACTGCCGCCGGTCGTGAGGGCAGAAACTGACCTCTCGACGTCCCTGTTCCAGCGTCTCGTCGAACGGTACCCCGAGGCGTCCGTCATGCTCGACCGCCAGTACCGGATGGCACAGCGGATTCAGGCGTTCTCCTCGCGGGAGTTCTACGACGGGATGCTCCGTCCGGCGAACGGCGAGGTTGCAGCCCAGAGAATCGAGAACCTCCCGACGGTCGATCCGGACGCCCTTTCACCGAAACTCCGTAACGGCGTGAGCTTCGTCGATCCGGGTGGAACTACGGCGGGCAACACGAACCCCGTCGAGGCCGAGCGTGTGACCGAACTCGTCTCGGAGTTCGTGGAGGCGGGCGTCGCCCGCGAGGACATCGGCGTCATCGCGCCGTTCCGGGCGCAGGTCGCCGAGATTTCTCGAAGGGTTC
Organism: Haladaptatus sp.; assembly: GCF_049589095.1. Taxonomy (NCBI): domain Archaea; kingdom Methanobacteriati; phylum Methanobacteriota; class Halobacteria; order Halobacteriales; family Haladaptataceae; genus Haladaptatus; species Haladaptatus sp. Next base: position 4,075 of record NZ_JBAWAC010000176.1, read on the forward strand.
CGGATTCGGTCGCGGTCGATACGGTGGATCGGTTCCAGGGGTCGAGCAAGGAGGTCATCATCGTCTCGTTCGTCGCCACGGGCGACTTGGACAGTCCCATCTTCGACGACTATCGCCGGGTGAACGTCGCGCTGACCCGGGCCAAAAAATCCCTCGTCCTCGTCGGCGACGAGCGCGCCCTGCGCTCGTCGCCCTTGTACGAC